>NZ_JQCQ01000012.1 GCF_001437605.1 Pediococcus argentinicus | reverse complement strand
AACGACCAAAATCTGTCAATCAGCGATTAGCTTTTGGTCATTGGGAAGTCGATACGGTACTTTCTAGCCGAGGTCAGTCACGAGCATGTTTGGTCACTTTTGTAGAACGTAAAACCCGGCTTCTATGGGCTATCAAAGCCCCTAATCGCACCGCCAAGGCCTTAAATGATACCTTTGGAAAGTTTATGGGGACCTTCGGTTCCCAAGTGAAATCTATAACTGTTGATCATGGTAAGGAGTTTACCGATTATCGATCCATAGAACAAGACTATCAGATTAAAGTTTATTTTTGTCACCCGTATTCACCATGGGAACGGGGATCCAATGAATATTTCAATCGACGGTTACGTTGGTTTTTCCCGAAAAAGACTAACTTTGACCAGATAACGACTGATGAAATCCTGGCAGCACTTGAGCTTATTAATCAACGACCATTAAAAATCCATCATCAACAGACTGCCATTGAAAGTTTCCGGGCTTGTTCGGATTAAACTTGTAATTTGCCAGTTTTCATATCTGGTCCAGTGACTTTTAAACCAACTAGTACAAAAACTGCCAACGAAATTAACGCTACCAAGGCCAGAAAACGACCGATTGAATGGGAGAATTCGCGACTAATATTTTTATTTAAAATTTTAGTCATTGCCGTTCCCCCTACTACTCAATTTCAGAAACAGGAACGGGATTATCATTATGATTATCTGATTTAACTCGACCATCACCAATTTCAATCACATGATCCGCCATCGGTTTAATCATGCCATTATGCGTCACAATGATGACATTCTTTTGCGTCTTATGAGAAAAGTCCTCAAGTAATTGCAAAATATTTTTACCGGTTTTATAGTCCAATACCCCAGTCGGTTCATCACATAGTAGCAATTGGGGATTCTTAGCCATCGCTCTCGCAATCGCCACACGTTGTTGTTCTCCTCCAGAAAGCTGAGCTGGAAAATTATTGATTCGTTTTTCTAATCCAACTTTTTTAAAGTATCCGCTGGATTCAAAGCATTTTTCACAATTTCTGAGGCCAATTCACCATTTTCCAGAGCCGTTAAATTTGGAACTAGATTGTAGAATTGAAAAACAAAACCAAGTCCAGTACGACGATATGTAGTGCGCTCTCGATCATTGTATTTACTGATATTTTTACCACTAACTAAAATATCTCCATGAGTGTTTGTGTCCATTCCACCAAGGATATTCAACAGCGTTGATTTACCAGCACCAGAGGCTCCAACAATAACAGTTAGTTCTCCTTGCTTAATCTTAAAATTGATCTGATCATTGGCCCGAACTTCGTTATCACCACTGCCATAAATTTTTGACATATCCTTCACTTCAATAAAATTCATTTTAATCTCCTTTTTCAAATCAACACTGTGTTGATTTTGCTTAATCTAGTGCCATAATAAAGAGGATCAGTAACCGAATCAATAATCAATCTAACTGAATGTGTTGATTTAAAAGTGAGGAGTACCAGCGTATGAAAGATAATATCAAGGTTGCAAGAACCTTAAATCAAATACAGATTGCAGTAATCGATCTGATCAATACAAAGGGACTATCTAAAATTACAGTCCGTGATATAACTTCAGCAGCGAAAATAAATCGAGGTACCTTTTATCTTCATTTCAAAGACAAGTTTGATTTAATCGATCAATATGAAGCTAATATTCTAGAAAAGCTCACTGAAACATTTAAAAAATATACCCCACTTCTACCTAGGTCAGAAAGTGAAATAGAGCAATTATCCTTGGAGGCTCTAACTTATTTAAACAGCGAAAGAAGATTATTAAGAGCTTTATTATCCGAAAATGGAGATCCAGTTTTCACCAATAAAATAAAGCATATGCTCCAATACGTATTACGTGAAACGCTCATTAAGCAAAAAGAATTAATGGTTAAAAAAAGCGCCATTCCTGCAAAATATGCACAGGAAATGGCGTTAGATAGTATTGTTGGTTTAGTAATTTTTTGGATTCTAGAAGACGAACCAGACTCTGTTAAAGAAGTAGCACAAATCATTACCAGAACAAGATTTATGGCACCAGTCGATTTGCTCGGATTAGCTATTAATTCAAAACGTTAATCTTATGAGTCTTACTGCATATTCCGAACATATCAGATAAATTAAAAATAGAAGTTAAACTAGAAATTCCAAGTCTAGTTTAGCTCCTATTATTTTTCTTCCTCGTAATCTACCGTATGGCTTTCCTTCAGAATCACAGAACGAAAAGCTGGAGATTTACGTGACATCCAGTAAGTGTATGAAGCACTGGAAATACCGGTTAAGGCCCAAATGTACCAGCTTCCTTGACAAGCATCCCCTAAGTGAACCCACGCAAACATGTCACTGATAATTTCCTTGAAGACTTCTCCCCAAATCTGGCTCCCATTCAAAGCTTCGTGGCCGAAGAAAAGTTCAAGTATGATCTGGATAAGCACAATGGCACCCCATCCTAAAAGATATCGACGACCGCCTTGGGAAGTAACCTGTTTTTTATAAATCGGTTGTTCACCTTGATCATTATCAATCCAATAAGTCGCAACTTTTTCAATTCGAACTCGAGATCCATTTGCTTGAAATCGACTAATTAAAATCGAGATAATCGCAATAATTGCTAACAGCACAAAATCCATCTGCGTCGCTTTGAAAACGGCTAAGAACTGATACAAAGCAAAAATTGGAATAATAATATATTCCAATCTTCCAACCGTTCCAAAACTAAATTGTTCCCGAATAAAATAAATAATGACTAATACTACAACAATTGTAGGCATGCTTAATCTCCATTACGATGTTCTTTTTTACCCATACGCCAGACGAGAATTAACCCGACCGTTACTAAAATACTCAATGCAAAGAAAGTTCCGTGATCCAACAAATCAGCCACAAATCCAAATACAAAGGCACTGATTGGGAACAGACTATCAAATACTAAGAACCAAATTGAAAAGACCCGTCCTAAATAGTCCGTGCTAACAATCTGTTGAACAATTGTCATCATTCGAATTCCGTACATTGATGAAAAGACACCAATTAAAAGTGCTGTAACTAGTAATAACGAGTAGTTCACCCAAAGGCCAGCTGCAAATGTCAGAATAGCTAATGCTGCCGCATCAACGTAGTTCTGATGAATTTTAGGATCACGTTTATCTAACGTCAACGCCAGAGCCCCAATTAAGCCACCAACCGCATAACAGGTTAGAACATAACTATAGAGCTTTTCGTTCCCGTTATAGTAGTGGTCAATTTCATATGGCAATAACAGACCATATCCAGCCGCAAAAGCTGCAAAGAATCCATCAAAAACAATTAAGCGAAATAAATCTGGCACTTTTTGAATATATCCTAAACCTTCTTTGAGACTTTCGAAGATTGGTAACCGATTTTTATTTTCCTTCTCTTCAGGTTGGTATGATAAGACAACCGTAAAAATAAATGAGAGTAAAAATGAAAATGCATTTACAACTAAGAAACTTCTAAAATCAATCCATTTCAAAGTAAGTAAGAAACCACCAAGAAGTGGTGCTAGGATTTGAGATACCATCGTAGCTGAATTAGCTAACGAATTAAATTTTGCTAATGAGCCTGGTGCAATCACTTCTGGAACAATCGCCTTAGCTGCTGGAAAATTAAATGCTAACCCAATATCCATAATCGTGGTTAATAACACTAACTGGTAAAAAATTGGCTCTTTCGCATCAATAGTCATTGCCGCTAAAATACAGGCAAGAAAACTAATCACATCTGCAATCAGCATGATATTTTTCCGATTATAGCGATCAACCAGTGGACCCGCAATCAAATCGCCAGCAACCAGAATCACACCACCAATTCCCTGTACAATTCCAAGAAGGGACGCGTGCCCAGTTGCCCGCACAATAAACCAATTCAATCCAAAAATAAAAAGTTCGTCACCCAATCTTGAGACAAAAGGACTCAAAAAGAGTGACCAACTAAATTTCTTTTGAACAATATTTGTATTCATACACATCCCCCACTTCCGCGTAATTTACTACATTCTACTCGAAAATATTTGAATGTGCTATCATCAATTACTACCTTGCGGGATTTTTCTTAACACCGTCGGGATCTGTAAAATCAATCAAGCCAACATTTGTATCAATAATCCCGCCATTTCCGCTTAATCTAAGGGTATCTTGCTGTTGATCAAACTTGAGTGACATGTGCTCATCCAAGTCATCAGCAGAGTAATCTTTAATCCAAACGTCACCTAGATTCGAGTCAATTTTCTGGTTATATTCATCCATTGGCATATCCTTACCAATTAAGTTAATTGAAAATTGAACTTGCATATGAATCATGGCATGTTGTGAATAAGGACCAACACCATCCTCAAAAGTTAATAAGATTTTTTTATCGTCACTTAACATTGGTTGTAATTTTGCAATTGCTGCCTCATCAAATTTTAGTTCCATATCAATCACTCCCATCTTTTTACCATCATCATAAACCGATTCATTAGAAAAAGTAACTAATATTATTCGAAAAACAGAAAACTCGATTTATATTTAAAATGACGCTAAAATACTACTAGATATTATTAAATTTAAAGAGGTCATTATGCAAAAATTTGAACTTTATCATCCTATATACACTGATCATTTTGTTTTAGACTGGTTGACCACATCTAAATTACGCGATGTTTACATGCTAAGAAATAATGCTGAAGTAGCTGCTGCCAGTGGGCGTGATTTAGATGACACCTTAGAAGAAACGACTGACTATGTTAACAATATGATGCGGCTTGTCATGAATAATCAATCGCTCATGTGGTCCGTTTCTGATAAAGAAAGTCATCAATTTTTGGGTACCTTCTGTATTTGGAATTTTAACGATGATAAGACCTCTGCTGAAGTTGGATTTGAAATTCTACCTGACCAACAGAATCACGGCATCATGCATGAAGTTTTAATTCGCATGATTTCATTTGCTTTTGATGAACTTGGACTAACCGATGTTCGAGGACTAACGCTTCCTAATAACGAAGTCTCACAACACCTATTAAAAAAAGCCGGTTTCCAATTGGAAGCCGACTCACCTAATCCCGATTATTTATCATTCCATATCCAAAGGGATTAATTATCAAACAATCCCATTTGCTTAAATGTTTCTTTGAGATCCTCCACAGACTTACTTGTTTCAGTTGGTGCGGGGGTCTTTTTTTCTGGTTGTTTAGTTTCTGAATGAACTTGTGGTTGAGATTGTTTTACTGTTTCAGTGTGACTATCTTGATTGGCAGCCATTTTATCCATAGTCTCATTTAACAACTCATCCACAAAGACATTGCCTTCGTTGCTAGCATGTCCCTTCGTCCATTTTAACTCCAAATGTTTAAACTGTCCTAATAACTGTTCTACTTCAATCCACAGTTCTTTATTGGCAACTACCTCACCATTTTTCTTGCGCCACTGATTTCGTTTCCAGCCTCGGAGCCAATGTTGATTGATGGCATCTAAAACGTACTTAGAATCTGAAACAACTAATACTGGTTCGTCCACACTAAAATGATCTCGAATCGCTTTTAAGCCTTCTAACAGCGCCATAATCTCCATTCGGTTATTAGTTGCACCCTTTTCACCATCAGAACCTGATATCTTTTGATTATGCCCCTGTAGTAAGAACGCCCAAGCAGCCAAATCAGTTCCTCGAACATGTCCCCCACGAACATTACCGGTATTCCGTGATCCACCATCTGTGTAAAGCACTGTTTGAACCAAGCTCTCATTAGTAGATGTTGGCGTACTTTTAGGTGTTGAACTTGCAGTAGTTTCGGTTAACCAATTTTCAGCCTCAGCTTTGGTACCAAAACTTTTATATTGGGCACCGGAAAAGCCATCCACTTGTGCCTTGGTCTCATCCCACGTATTAAATAAACCAGTTTGTTTACCTTTGCGAACAGCGTAAAACTTCTTTTTTGCCATGTAACTCTCCTAAAATCAGAGTGGAAAATAAGACGTTTTGATTCTGAGCATAGCATAGGAAATCGAATGATTCGCACTTGGAATCGTTTGGTTTTCGTAGCTAGACGGAAGAATCAGTCTTATTTTCCCGATTTAGACTATTTAAATTATAAAATAAAAAAACTAAGAGAGTCTTTCTCTTAGCTTCTATTATAAGTTAAAATCTAGTGGTTTAAAATGGCAAAGAATCCGATGAAGACGAAGAACAATCCGTACATCAATGGATGAACTTCTTTACCACGTTTTGCAGCAATCATTGTGATTGGGTACATGATAAATCCAAGTGCAATCCCATCAGAAATACTGTAAGTCAATGGCATTCCAATCATAATCAAGAAAGCAGGAATAGCGATTTCCAGTTTATCCCAACTAATTTGTTTTGTAGCTTGAGCCATCAATACCCCAACAATAATCAAAGCTGGTGCAGTAACTTGTGAAGTAACAACAACTAATAGTGGTGAGAAGAACATTCCTAAAATAAATAAGAATCCAGTTGTTACAACTGTAAATCCAGAACGACCACCAACAGCAATTCCGGCAGATGATTCAACAAAGGCACCAACAGGTGATGTTCCCAAAATTGAACCAGTTAACATAGCTGTTGAATCTGACATCAAAGCCTTACCAACCCGAGGCATTTTGTTGTCTTTCATGAAACCGGCCTGAGTAGCAAGTCCCACTAAAGTACCGGCTGTATCAAAGAAAGTAACCAATAAGAAAGTTAGAACAACGACCCATAATTGAACGGTATTGATATCACCGACATGCTTAACACCTTCTAAGAAAGTAGGTTTCAAACTTGGTGCGGCAGAGATGATACTTGAAGGCATATGAATCACACCTGCAAATAATCCAACAATTGTTGAACCAACCATTCCGATAAAGATTGCTCCCGGAACTTTTTTAACCATTAAGAAGGCTGTGAAAATTAAACCAAAAACTGTAATCCATGTTGATGCAACACTAAATGAACCTAACCCGATAATAGTGTCTTTATTAGCAACGATAATGCCACCTTCATGCAATCCAAGGAAAGCAACGAAGAGTCCAATTCCGGCTGAAATAGCATATTTCAAATCTGAAGGAATCGCATTAATAATTAGCTCACGTAATTTTAAAACAGTAATTAATAAGAAAATTAATGAAGCAACAAACACCCCTGCCAATGCTGTTTGCCATGGAATCTTCATTCCAATAACAACTGAATAAGCAAAGAACGCATTAATCCCCAGCGCAGGTGCTGAAGCAATTGGATAATTAGCTAGGATACCCATGATCATACAGCCAATTGCACTTGCCAAAGCTGTAGCCGTGAATACCGCACCCTTGTCCATCCCAGATGCTCCTAAAACATTCGGATTAACAAACATAATATAAACCATTGAAATGAACGTTGTTAAACCAGCCACCATTTCGGTTTTAAAATTGGTTTTTAATTCTTTAAAATGAAAATAGTTCGCAACTGCATTAGCCATTAAATAAATTCTCCCTTAATTAGTTCGTATAATCATATAAATCTCACAAGAACTAGTATAACCAATCTACATAAATTTGTAAATAACGAACTATACTTTTTTAAAATAAAATAAAGTTCGAATTTTACCACAAAAGTAATTACATTTAATATATTAGGCAAATGGTGTATACTAGTGGAATCTGACAAGGTGTCACATTTTAAATAAAGGACAATAATCATGAATAAAAAATTAATTGCTGGGATTTCCAGCGCTCTACTAGCACTCGTTTTAGCAGGTTGTGGTCAAAACAATTTAACAGCCGGAGCTAAAGTTAAAAAAGCTTCTGGAATGGTCGCACTAGTTAAAGGCCGCGTTAATAAAGATGCCAAGGTATCTTACAAAATTGATGATCAAAAAGCACAAGATACGAAAAATACAGACGGTTCTTATGTAATCGAAGTTCCTTCAACTACTAAAGACCAAAAAATTACTATTAATGCTAAGAACGGTAGCTCAAAAGAAAGTAAACAAGTTACCGTTAAGGCTGAAAAACGTCTTAGTTCATACTCAGATTTCAAAAATAAGTATAACCAAGCTATCGTCGGCATGAATATGTCTAAGGCTGACCAAGCTAAAGCACAAAGTCTCCAAAAAGAAGCTGCTGAAATGAAAAAGCAACCCAAAGTTGATCCTAAAAAGCTTCAAATGGAAATGGCCAAGATGCCAGCCGACAAACGCGCAGCCGAAATGAAGAAAATGCAAGCCATGAAACAAAAAGGTACTGAACTTAAAAAAGAAGGTCAACAACTTCAAGATTCAATGGACAAGATCAAGAAGGACAAAAAAGATGACCTTCTTCCTGATCACCCTGCTACTGGCGTTTCATATTTAGTAAAGAAATCCGATTACCAACTACGCGGAAATTACCAAAATGGTGATCTCATGGGTCTTACTGTAATTGCATCAAACTCAGCAATGAAACACAAAACTGGACAAAAAGATTTCGGAACAGCTTTTGGTATTTCAGCTAAAGCACTCGGTGCTGATCCTAAATCAGTGATGAAACAATTCAAGAAATTCAAAAAAGATGCCAAATCAGGCCAAACAACAATGAAGACAATCAAATCCAACGGTGTTAAATTCAACATTGGTGTGTCAGCATCTGATTTGTATATTTATGTGACAAAGTAAGGAAGTGCAAAACCTTCCACTTAGCTTTTGAGCATAGCATAGGAAAGAGCCTCATGAGTGATTTACTCATGGGGCTCTTTTCGTAGCTAAGCGGAGAAAGCTGGAAGGTTTTGCACGTTATCTGCAGTTAGAACATACTTTTAAAAAGGACCCAGCAAAATGCCAACCGCATCCCACCAAGTCCTACTTTCTATCCCTACTCCTCAAATAACTATCCAACCCAATCCGAACCAACAAGATAATCGGTCCTAAAAGCGCACTTAATATATAAAGTACAATTGCTGCACCAAAATTAATTTGATCCTGTCCCAATCGATATTGGGTCCCAGAAGTCACAACAGTTGGATTATCAGCCTTCTTCAAAGTATCCTCACTACCTTGAAAAGAAAAACTGGGGAAAATTCGATCATACTTCATCAACCAAAATTGTGAAATCCAAGAAATTAATAGCCATATTGTAAAGACTCCCCACTGAAAATGAAATACCATATTGCTGTCAGCATTGAAAAAATAAACCAGCAACCCAACAAAAATCGTTTGTAATATCATTCTAAAAATATATCGAGCCATCATATCTCCCCCCCAAAGGTTCAATTTAATAATTAAATTAAAATTAGAATATCATTATATAAAATTAATTTCAATTTTCTTTACAAATATATCAAACTGATATATTATATGCATCAGTTTGATATATGGAGATGAGTAAATGTACGAATTATTTATTCTAAGTGAACTTTTTGAGGAACCCAGCGATGGATATAAATTAAGAAGTATTTTACAAAAAATAGTTGGTAACGAACGTAAGATTAGCTTTGGAGTAATTTACCCACAGCTTGAACGCATGGAAAACAAAGGATTCATCGATGTTGAACTAGTTAACACCGATTCTAAAAGGCCTAAAAAGGTTAATCACATTACTGAATTAGGTAAAGCGAGATTTACTGAATTAATGGGAGCATCGGTCCCCTTAAATCAAAATGCTCAATTAACTTATGAAATTAAAATTGGAAGTTTTCACACTATTTCTTCCGAGCTTCAGCTTCAAGTAATGGAAGACTACATGCAATATTTAAATAATAAGATTCAAATTAATCAGGATAACATTGCAGAAATCAAACAAAAACCAACGATGTCAATCGGTGATAAGTCCGATACTGTTGAAATCATTGAATTGCGTCAAGTTCAAAATCAAGCTGCTTTAAAATGGGCACAACAAAAAATAAATCAAATGAGATGATAATATGGAACAACAAATGAAACCAAATACAAATAACAAAAAATGGTGGGTTTTAGTCGCAGTATGTTTAGGTGTTTTCATGTCACTACTAGATGTCACCGTCGTAAACGTGGCACTCCCATCAATTCAAAAGGATTTCGGAGCATCATTTTCCAACCTTCAATGGATTATTAATGCCTATACTCTTGTCTACGCTGTGATGTTATTACTAGTTTCAAAACTAGGCGACATCTGGGGACGGAAATTCATGTTTGAGGTTACTCTATCAATCTTTACTCTTGGATCTCTAGCTTGTAGTATGACTACCGGTATTTGGGGATTAATCATTTTCCGTGGAATTCAAGCAATTGGTGGTTCAGGCTTAATGAGTTTATCAATGAGCATTGTAGCCTCCACCTTTACTGATAAATCACGTGGATTAGCTCTTGGAATATGGGGTAGTGTTGCTGGTTTATCGACTGCTCTTGGTCCTCTGGTTGGTGGAATTCTAGTTCAAGCATTTAGCTGGCGTGCAATTTTCATAGTTAACGTACCAATCGGTATTCTTGCATTTATCATGGCTGCTATTTTTATCGCCGAAAGTCCTAAAATTAAAAATGGTCGAATCGATTTATTAGGTATGATCATTTCAACCGTAATGGTCTTCTGTCTTGTATTCGGTTTGATTCAAAAAGAAAGTCACTATGATTACACTTGGTTTAACTGGCACGTATCTACTCTTATTATTAGTGGAATTGTTTTACTGATTGGATTTATTCTACTTGAGCTTCATCTCAAGAATCCAATGATTGATCTACACATTTTCACTAGCCGTGGTTTCATTGGAGCTTGTGTATCATCCTTTGCTTTAGGTGGCAGTCTTTACGCCTTCTACACTTATTTAACAATTTTAATGCAAAATTATATGCAGTATACCGCTCTTCAAACTGGACTTCGTCAACTTTTAATTAGTGTCTTCTCACTTGTATTAGGTCCTGTTGCTGGTATGTTAAGTGGCAAAATCAAACCCAAATATATGATTAGTGGTAGTTTGATTCTTGCCGGAATCGGAATGATTTCAATTCGTTTGATGCTCGGATTTAGTGGGACTTGGGAGGTACTCATCCCCGCCTTCATTATGTTCGGAATTTCAAACGCTCTAATCAATCCTTCGATTTCCAATGCAGCTGTTAGTTCGGTTGAACCACGTCACATCGGAATGGCTTCAGGTGTTGTAAATGTCTTCCGTCAATTTGGCTCTAGCTTTGGTGTTGTATTCTTAGGGTTGGCTCTTACAAGCTCTTACCACAGCCATATCACTAGTGGATTAAGCAGTATTAAAGGATTACCTTCTGCTGCATTAACCGGTTTATCGAAAGGATTATTTGCAGCCGGGCCATTCTCTGGCCTTGCAGTTCTCAACAGTCCAAGAGCAATGCAATTACATCACTTACCTGTTTTTGATGCAGTTCAAACAGCAGTAATTCACGCATACTACTTTGGTATGCAAAATGTCGTAATCACATCCGCTTCATTATTTATTATTTCTGGAATTGCATGTTTCTTCTTATTCGAAAACAAAAAAGAGCTTAACTGAGAATAATCTCAGTTAAGCTCTTTTTGCTTACTACCAGATTTGAACACGATCCTCTGGCTTCTTGTACATTCCATCACCTTCATGAACATCGAAGGTTTGATAGAATTCTTCAAAATTTTGTACTTGAACATTGGCACGTAACTTGGCGGGTGAATGAACATCAATTGATAACAATAGTTGCTCACGCTCCTTTGTAGCCTTGGTGCGCCAAATAGTTGCCCAGTTTGTAAAGAAGGCTCTTAAGTCAGCATCAGATGTTGCTTTAGTTGCTTCAAGAGCACAGCTCAAGCCACCATCATCCGCAACATTTTCTGTCACAACTAATTTGCCATTCACTTTACCACCAGCAAATGGCAAACCATCAAACTCTTTTACCATTGCTTCAGAAAGTTCGTGGAAATGATTCAAGTCATCTTCTGTCCACCAGTTATCCAAGTTACCTAATTCATCAAATAAGGCTCCATTTGGATCAAAAGCATGTGAAATTTCATGAGCAATAACTGCTCCGATTCCACCGTAATTTTGACTAGCTGATTGTTTTAAGCTGTAGAATGGTGCTTGTAAAATAGCTGCTGGGAAACAGATTAAGTTTCCTTCAGGTGAATAGTAGGCATTCACAGTATCAGCACTCATATGCCATTCACTGCGATCAACTTCCTTACCAAACTTAGCTAAATTATCTTCTAAGAAAATAGTTGAGAATGCTTGGACGTTTTCAACTAAGCTGCCATTTTCTTCAGCGGTTTTAGTCTTCAATTTCTTATAAACTGGTTTAAGTTGATCAGGATAACCTACTAAAATTTGTAAGGCGTTTAATTTCTTAATAGCCTTATCCTTAGTAGCTTGACCTAACCAATCATTGTTAGCTAAACGACGTTCATAAACCTTGATCATTGAAACAACCATGTCATGAACATCTTGCTTAGCCTCTTCGCCAAAGTATTTGTGACCATAGAACTCACCGACTACTTGGCTGAATGTGCTCCGTGAAAGATAGAAAGCACTCTTTTCTTGAGGCATTGCTTCTTTTTGACCAGAAAGTGCACGATTATATGTGCCACCCAATTGACGCATTTCTTCACTTAAGTATGGTGCAAGTGAACGAACTAAATCAACTAACATCCAGCTCTTAATGTCTTCAAAGTTATCGGCAGTAACTAGTTCGTTGTAGTGTTCATAAAACTTAGGTTCCGTAACAATAATTTGATCTGGAACAGTGCCAATCAAATCTTTGATTAAACTTGTTACATCGATTTCTTTAATTGATTTTGCAAAGTCACTAAATGATTGTGGATTATATAATTTCGCAACATCACTCAACTCTTCTGAGTTTTTACGGAATGGAGCTAAACTAGCATCAAACCGTTTAGCACCTTCCATGATGGTGTGAGCTTCTTCAGCTGTCTTACCCACTTTTTGTAATAGCTCTTCAACCATTTGACTCAAAACTGCCATTAACTGTGGTCCAGCGGGATTATCTTTATCGTAATATGTCTTGTCTGGAAGAAATAAACTAACGCCACCAGCCCAGAGGACATTTAACTTCTTACCTTCATGACCCTTCAAATCAGGCTCAACACCTAAATCTACGGGTAGTTCAATGCCGTTCATCACTAAATCCTTGGCATTAGCATTAATATCAGCAAAACTGTGTAAGTTTTCAATTTTATCCAAATATGGTTTTAACGGTGCGACCCCATCAGCATCCCGTTTCTTAAAATCAGCAGCTAAATTATAGAACTTTATAAATTCAGCCAATTCTGAAGTATTAGGTTCAACCTTGCCATCACGCATTTCAGCAAAGTCTTTCATTAATTGTTTATCACCATCATCAACTAAATCCATAAATCCACCAGTTGATGAATGATCCGCTGGAATTTCAGCTTGTTCAATCCATTCGCCATTAATTGCATCATAGAAATCATCTTTTAAACTACTTGCCATTTATATCCCACCTTCAATAATTATTAGTGCCATTATACACTTTAACTCGCCTAAGACACTGCATCTTGCATGTACTTAGCCAAATGTTCATCACTCATGTTTCCACTAACTGCAATTTGTAATTTTAAACGCGCTTTGGGTCCATTTAACCCCTGACAGAAAATAACTCCCATTCGTTCCAAATCAATCCCGCCACCAATATAATCATAAATTGGTTCAGCTACTCCGTTATAACAGCGTGAAACCATTACTACCGGAACGTCACGATCAATTAACACTTGGATTGGCTCAACTACTTCAACTGGCAAATTACCGGCTCCAAGGCCTTCAATCACCACACCTTTTGTATCAGGACGATTAAGTGCCTCAAAAATAATTGCTGGCATCCCTGCATAAGCTTTAACTAAATAAACACCGTCCTTAAGGCTTTGAATATCACAAGCCTGTTGTTTAATGAGTGCCTGGAAGAATCTAATATCACGTTTATAAACCATTCCGATTGGACCAAATGTCGGTGTTCTGAACGTATTTACATTGGTTGTGTGTGTTTTAGTTACATAACGGGCCGTATGGATTTCATCATTCATAACCACAAGGACACCCTTATCAGCAGCCTCATCGGAAGCAGCTGTTAAAACCGCACTTTGGAAATTATAAACACCATCTGATCCTAATTCATTAGAAGAACGCATTGCGCCTGTCACAACGATGGGGATTTTATTTGGCACGGTTAGATCTAAGAAATAAGCTGTTTCTTCCAACGTATCGGTTCCATGAGTAACTACAATCCCATCATAGATACCTTCACGTTCAACTTCTTGTAGTTTTTTCTTAATAACCAACATATCTTCAGGTGTAATATGCTCAGATGGTTTATTTAAAATCACTTCATTAGTTAACTCAATATTGTCATTAATAAATTGACTATCCAGGAGTGGATTCTCCTCATTTGTATGAACTTCGCCATTACTAGCGGACATCGAAATTGTCCCACCAGTATGCAATGCTAAAATCTTTTTCATGTTTTCACCTTTATTATTTAATTTATTTATCTTCCATAATAACGTGCTATTTACACTTAAGCAAAAAAGCATAAAATAGATTTATCAATACTCGTCAGGAATGAATAAAATGAATAACTCTAAAAAATATAGTTTACTAGAAGATTGTTACGACGCCTTCATCGGAATCCTCGCAATTTTATCAGCAGGAATCGTAATCTTATCATTCTTCACAACGTCTATCAATCTAACCACTAGCCCATGGAATCCGCTTCTAAATGTGTTTCTAATTATTTTCGTGATAGACTACTTTGCTCGATTAGCGATTGCCAAAAATAAACGTCAATTCTTATTAAGTACTATGTTCGATTTATTATCACTGGTACCGCTCCATCCGGTTTTTGCAGTCTTTCGAATTACGCGAATCGTTCGAATTATCAGGAAACATCATTTGTTATGGGTGTTAGGACTTGATGGTAAATTTTCTAAAACTTTACATCTCTTTATTTATAATAGTGGTTTCCTAAGTTTGTTCACAGCCAGTGTCACAGTGGTTGTCTTAACTGCTTTACTATATTCCATAGTGGAAAACATTTCATTACCAAATGCGATTTGGTGGGCCATCACCACTGCCTCAACTGTTGGTTATGGTGATATCTCTCCAAAGACCAACATCGGAAAAGTAATCGCCTCTTTCCTAATGATCGGGGGCGTCGGCTTTATTGGTTTGTTAACTAGTACAATTGTTGGATTCTTCACTTCTGAAAGTTCAGACCTTCAGGAAGCCGATATTAACACTCTCATTAAAAAAATCGATATGTTGAATAATAAAGTAGATCGACTTCAGGAACGGTTGAATAAGCGGGAGAAACGTAGAAAAAGGTAGAGTGTGAGACAAACTGTTTAATCATTGAGTACCAACAGCAGAACGACCGATATTGTGTTTTTCAATATTGGTCGTTTTGTAGTTGGACGGAAATGATTGGTTTGGTGAACGCGTTTCAGCAAATAATTAATAAAGAAAACCCATTAATATAATACGAATAAAAAATAGGCATCATTCCCATTAAGGAATGATGCCTATTTTTAAGTAACCCAAGGCTACTCACGCTCTGCTTTTTAATTAAGCTTCTTCGCTACCAAGGTATTTAGCAACGTAAGCTGCGATTGCTGAACCAACAAGTGGTGCAATCAAGTATACCCAGTAATGTGCAAGAGCTGTGCCACCAACAAGAATGTCAGGACCAAAACTACGTGCAGGGTTTAATGAACCACCAGTTAAGTTCAAAGCAACAATAATCATGAAGCCAAGAGTTAAACCAATGATCAAACCAGCAAAGTTACTGTTACCAAATTTCTTGCTTGTAACAAGTAAAATAACAAGAACGAACAAGAATGTGATCAAAGTTTCAACGAAGAATGCTGCACCAGCAGAAATCTTTGGAAAGTCTGTTTGACCAAGGTTAGCAGTAGAAGCACCCATAGCACCTAATAAGAATTTAACAGTTGCTGAAGCAAGAATTGCACCAACAAATTGTGAAATTACATAGTAGATAGCGTCAGTTGCTGAGATACGCTTGTTGATAAACATACCTAATGTAACAGCTGGGTTGAAGTGTCCGCCTGAAATAGCACCAACAGAGTAAGCCATAATAGTTACAGCCAATCCAAATGCTAAACCAATAGCAAGTACGTCACCTTTTGCGATAGTTACAGTAGCTGTACCAACGAAAACAAGTACAAATGTACCGATAATTTCAGAAATATATTTACGCATAATATTATCTCTCCCATACTTTATAAATTTTTAATAATTGCGCGCAGACAATTATATAATACGATTAGCCTTTCTACAACCAACTGAATTTACTTATAGCTTAAATAATTTACAGCATTTATGGTAAAATAAAGACATAGAGTTCCTATTAGGAGGCACTGCCATGAGTAAATTTAACGTTGAATTAATCGACCAGCCTACCGCAAAAGAAATGATTGTGGAGTTTAAAAGTCAGAAACAAGATAATGTCCCTGTTTTATCAAATCCAGGACATTACATTTTGCCTGACTATAAGTTAACTCGCCAACGAAAAGCATTTAAGATTCGTAAACATACCTACTTAACTAAGAAGTTCCGTTCTTATGTAGCCTTTGATTCTGACAATGGTCATACATTGTGGTTTAAGAACTTCGGTAGTTTATCTGAAGCAGTTTTCTGGCTCGAATCTGGTTTAAAGCTTAGTGATAATGATCCAAGTTTTCCTTATAAAGAATGGCAAGAAAAGCATGCAGACGATATTGAGAACTTAAAAGCTCAATTGAAAGCACGTAAAAAGCCAGCTGCTGAAAAACAAGCATAATTAACAAACGACACTAAATTAAATTTAGTGTCGTTTTTCTATACAATCTCACTGTTCATGTAACATTCTTCATGACCGGCTTAATATTTTGAAATCTCAGTGTTATTTCTCTGTAATGTTAATCGCGTATTGTATTATGTATTAACTTTTCGGAGGAGTACTTAATAAATGAAAAAAGCGATCAAATACGTTGTCCTACTAGTTGCTGCCTTTGCAGTTGTCTTTGTTAGTTCAAATAAAAGCAATCAGGTTTTTGCAGCAAGCAAGCCAACATATTCAAAACTTTATAAAACTGCTAAGAGCAAACTTCACGCACATTACTCTTATGGTGCTGTGGGTCCTAACTGTTTTGATTGCTCAGGTTACACAAAGTACATTTATAAAAAGTCAGTTAAAAAGAATCTTCCAAGAACTGCTCAATCACAATATCAATCATTTAAAAAAGTATCAGTTCAAAACCGTAAACCTGGAGATCTAGTATTCTTCGGCGGTAGCAAACGTTCTATTTCTCACGTTGGTATCTATGTTGGTAAAGGTTTGATGATCAACGCTCAAAATCGTGGTGTAGTCCTTGAATCAGTAAGTGCTCCTTGGTGGCATGCAGTTGGATACTCTCGACCAGCGAACTTAAAATAATATTATCTATTAAAAAAGTTCAACTTCTGATGAAGTTGAACTTTATTTTTTTGCTTTTCTATTCATTCGAGCACGAGTGATAACTTCATAAAGCATCAAACCTAGATCCAAAACTGCTAGAGTACCAATAATCACATTGATGATTGTTATAAAAGTCGAATGCATTTGAAAAATAGTTGCTGTTAAAGATATGATGATTAGAATAATTCCAATCCAACCATACTTATTAAACATGATTACAAATTTTGTTGTTTTAAGTGGATGTTCTGCCCATTCTTGAATGGGTGTTTTATCGTATCGTTTCATTGTTTAACCCCTATTAAAATCGTTATATACAGTTTACTCTACTAATATATCCTATGATAAGAGGTTTACCAATATGGTACTTTTCCACTGCATAAAAATAGGATTCAAGTCTTCTCGAACTTGAATCCCTTTATGAGGAAAGGTCCTTCATCTCAACGAACATCTCTTTATAGAAATTCTTGATGAATTACACCTTCAAAATCTTTCTTTTATTCAATTGTCCTTGCCGTCGTGATTCTAACCTACCTGTAAATCTCTATTATCACATCTGCTGTTGTATGTCGCTTAGTTGTCTAAACGATTAAATACACTAAACACAGGCTAACGGTGAATATAAACGGTCTTTGAAAACATTAATGCGTTATTTGAAATAACTTAGCCTCCAATGAACTCTTGTATTTTGATACATACTACCTGATAAATCACTTAAATTTTACGTCTGACTTTTCTTCGTCAGACCACTTCTGTTGTCATCGGCAACACCTACTTATTTTCAATGCACACTGACTAGAACATTACTGTTAAATCTTGATTATTAAAACCTTGTCAATAGTTGCACGTAATAACTTTAAAGCATCGATGCTTTTAAACATCAGAACCTTCGTACAAGTACGCTCATAACTCTGACTTTTCACTGATTGCTTCATGGTCTCTCCGACAATAGTCGCACGCAATAACTTTATAGCTACAATGCTTTTAAACACCAGAACTTTTACTAGTGCGCTCATAACTCTGCCGGTAATACTACAACCAATCTGATTTGCCTTTTCACTGGTTCTCACAATCAAAGAACCAAGGCGATTGAGAAGTTTGGGTTAAGAAGAAGTTTTCTTCCTTTCCTCACTTATTATAGTAACACCTCGTGTAAGCGTTTGCAACATTTTTGTTTAACTTTTACATTAAAACTTTTACACCACGATAAATGTTATAACAGAAGAGTACCAAAGCTGTGATAAATAGGCATATAGCGATGATAAATAACAAAATTGACCACGCTGAACTATTTGCTGCGATACTTGCTACGCCGCCCATTACAATTCCAATTGCAATAACAGTCAATAACCATGGAGCCACATGCAACCATAACGCACTCCAGGCATTACGATGTGAAGTAGAATACTTTTCGTCTCCGGTTAAAGCTAAAACAATCACTGGAAAAATAACTGGTAAGAAAAAGACACTTAAATAAGATAATGAACTCAATACTTTATTTTCGGTAGTCATACAATTACCTCCCTCACTTTATTAGCTTGAGTATACCGATAAAACCAATCAGAAACAATTTAAAACAAAAAGAACGCTTGTCCAAATTAATATCTGGATAAACGTTCTATATAATTATTCGTGTTCTTTACTAAAGCGGTTATTGAACAGTGGACTAACCGGTTTATTTTCATGGATCAAGCGAATAGCTTCACCAATCAATGGACCGACAGAGATTTGTTTAATCTTATCAATCCGTTTTTCATCTGGTAAATTGATTGAATCAGTAACAATCAATTCCTTAATTGGAGAATTTTGAATTCTTTCAATAGCAGGGCCAGATAGAACTGGATGAGTACAACTTGCGTAAACTTCAGTAGCACCAGCATCCATCAATGCTTGTGCACCAAGAGTGATTGTACCAGCTGTATCAATCATGTCGTCAATCATGATACAACGTTTGCCTTTAACTTCACCAATGATATTCATAACCTCAGCAACATTAGCTTTAGGACGACGTTTGTCGATAATGGCAATTGGTGCTTTCAAGAACTCAGCCAATTTACGGGCACGAGTTACACCACCATGATCGGGTGAAACAACAACAACGTCTTTGTCTAATCCACGTTCGATGAAATGATCAGCTAATAATGGAGCACCCATTAAGTGATCTAGAGGAATATCAAAGAATCCTTGAATCTGAGCTGCATGAAGATCTAACGCAATGATACGAGTTGCACCAGCACGTTCAATCATGTTGGCAACTAACTTAGCTGTGATTGGTTCGCGGGAACGTGCTTTACGATCCTGACGAGCATATCCATAATATGGAATCACAATGTTAATTGTGCTTGCACTAGCTCGACGTAGTGCATCAACCATAATCAATAATTCCATCAAGTTATCGTTTACTGGAGCAGAAGTTGATTGGATGATGTAAACTTCATCACCACGAATACTTTCTTCAATATTAATGCGGATTTCTCCATCACTAAAGCGATCAACCGATGTTTTTCCAAGCTTAACACCAACTGCCTCGGCAATTTTTTCAGCCAAGGGCTTGTTCGAATTCAAAGCGAAAATTTTCAACTTTGGATCAGAATACTGTTCAGACATGTTTGCCTCCCAAAAAATCAAAGATATAAGGTTTTTATTCAATTATTACCATATAATATGATAAGCATTTAAGCCCTTAAAAGCAAGGCTTCGCACAATTTATTTATTCTCTTCTTCAGCCTTTTTAGCAGCTTCATAAACAGGTAACTTCTTGAAGTAGTCAGCTTTGTTAACCTGACGGCCACGAGCAATTCCCATTTCAAATTCTTTTACATCATTTGTAATTGTTGAACCAGCGGCTACATAACTGTGATCTTCCAAAGTAACAGGTGCTACAATATTTGCATTACTTCCAACAAATGAGTAGTTACCAACTGTTGAATGGTGCTTGTTAATACCATCGTAATTTACGAATACCACACCACAACCGATGTTAATATCAGTACCTAATGTTGCATCCCCAACATAGCTAAGATGTCCCATCTTTGTACGAGCTCCCAAAGTAGCATTCTTAACTTCACAGAAGTTCCCAACATGAACGAATTCACCAAGTTCACTCTTTGGACGTAAATGACTATTTGGTCCGATATTACTATCGTCATGCATAATTGATTCTTCAATTGTTGAAGAAGTAATCACGACACGATTGCCAATTGTTGAGTCAACAATCTTAGAGTGTGCACCAACCACAACGTCCCCACCAATAACAGTATTTCCTTGAAGTTGGACACCAGGTTCAATCACTGTATCTGAACCAATCTTAACGTCACAATCAATGTAAGTACTTGATGGATCAACGATTGTTACACCATTTACCATATGCATTTCGTTAATGCGTTTTTTCATAACATCAGTTGCAACAGCCAAAGCACGACGATCATTAACACCCATTGATTCAGAGAAATCTTTCATCTGATAAGCAGCAACGATTTCGCCTTGATCCTTCATGATTCCAATTACGTCTGGAAGGTAATATTCACCTTGGGCATTATCGTTCTTAACTTGGTGGAGAGCTGCAAATAATTTTTTGTTATCAAAGCAGTAAACACCAGTGTTAATTTCAGTGATTTCAGCTTCTTCACGAGTAGCGTCTTTTTGTTCGACAATTTTAGAAACTACACCAACGTTGTTACGAATAATTCGACCGTAAGAAAATGGATCATCAGCATTAGCAGTTAAAATCGTAGCAGCAGCACCCTTTTGACGATGATAGTCGAAAAGCTCTTCAAAAGTACTTGCTTTGAATAAAGGTGTATCACCACTAACAATCATTGTCATACCATCTTCATCACCTAATAGATCTTCGGTTTGAAGAACGGCATGACCAGTTCCAAGTTGTTCACTTTGTAAAGCATATTTAGTACGGTCACCAAGTAACTCTTCAACTTTTTCAGCACCGTGACCAACAACAGTAACAATTTCATCCATATTAGTTTGTTCAACTTGCGTTAAAACATGATCGACCATAGCTTTACCAGCGATTGGATGCAAAACCTTGTAAAGTTTTGACTTCATCCGTGTTCCATGACCAGCTGCTAAAATAATCGTAAACTTCTTATCCATTATCTTAAGTCCCCTATTAATATTTATTTTTTAAAATTGCGTTCCAAGTAATTCCCACCAGATACAGATACATCATTGGCACTAGCTGTATTAACCTTTAAAATTGACGTGAAATTATCGATTGCACGATCACCATTGTAATTGCCCTCTGCTAACACAGAAATTCCAATCATGTTAGCTTCAAATTCTTTGAGCAAATCAGTCATCGCTTGAATCGTTCCACCACCTTTAAGGAAGTCATCCACAATCAAGACGTTGGTATCCTTTTGAAGACTACGCTTTGAAAGCTCCATCTTCTTAATCTGTTCAGATGAACGTGATACGTAATTAACTGAAATGGTTGATCCTTCAGTAATTCGTGCATCATGTCGTACGATGATAAATGGAACATCCAAATAGTTAGCAACTGCCTGCGCTAATGGAATCCCCTTGGTCTCAACCGTCATCACAGCTTGTACATCACTATCAACATACTCGTTTGCTAACATCCGACCAACATTACGTAATGTTTTGGGATCACCAAGTAAATCTGACATGTAAAGGTACCCACCAGGTAACTTTCGACTTGGATCAGACAACTCTTCAGTTAGCTGTTCAATTACTTCACGTGCTTCATCTTCACCAATTTTAGGGAAGAATTGAACTCCACCGGCAGCTCCAGAAGTAATCTTAAGTGTCCCAAACTGCTGGGTTTCCATCGTATTCTTTAAGATACCTAAATCTTCACTGATTGAGGACTTAGCTGATTGGTACTTTTCAACAAAGTAGCGTGCTGCCACTAGTTGACGCGGATGGTTCAACATGAAATACGTCATGTCTACCAAACGTTCACTTCGTTTCAGTTTCACGATTAAATCTCCTAACTGAATTATTTATATTTAAATAATAGCATAAAGCAGTAGCAAAATCCGAACTTTATCGGTGCATACCAATCATACAGTTAAGAAAAAGATTGCAAGCACACCCAAGCATACTTGCAATCTTTCGTTTAAACCTATTTAATTCCTTATTGCCTGCCATCCCAATGCCAAGAAATAAATAATACATTCAATAACAGCGATGAAGAAACTGACTGGCCAGTTAGTTAAGTATCCGAGATACAAGCCAAGCCATACGCCAATTAAGGCAGCTACAATTGAAAAAAGAATCATACCACTAACCGTTCTAGACACAAATTTTGCGGCCGAAGCTGGTAATGTTAATAGAACAAAAATCAACAACGATCCCACAATTTGGGCTGCAGTACTAACGCTTAAAGCCAAAACAATCAGAAACAATACTGAAATAAAATTTGTATGTATTCCCTTCACTTCAGCACCAACGTGATCAAATGAATCAAATTTCAATGGTCGATACATCACTAAGATGAAAAGCAATGCGACTACTGTCAAAATCAGTACTTGCCACACCTCACCCCGACTAATTCCAATCACGCTACCGAACAAAATATTGGTTGCATAACTGACATTCTTATCTGAGATAGCTAAGAATAAAATACCAAGCCCCAAGAATAAACTAGAAATAGCTGAAATGGCACTTTCCCGACGTGATGATTTCACACTCATCCGTCCGATTAAAACAGAACTAATAATTGTAAAAAGCAACATACCATTTAATGCAGGCCATCCCATAAAGATTCCGAATGAAGCACCAGAAAAGCCAATTTCCGACAACATATGTGATAGATATGACATGTTACGACCAACCACATAAACTCCGATAATTCCACAAATAATAGCAATGAAGGTTCCCGCTATGTACGCATTTTGCATAAATTCAAAACTAAACATTGACGTGATCCTCCCTTTGTCTTAAATCTTTCACCAAACCTGAATCATATCCATCCGTTCGTAATTCCAAATACTTATTGGAGTACTTTTGCATCAAATCATAGTCATGTGTAATCGAAATAACAGTTAAATCATGTTGTTGATTAAAATGCTGAACCAAATTAAATAATTCGTACTTGCGGACATTATCCAAACTAGCAGTCGATTCATCCAAAATGAGTAAATCGGGGTCATCTACTAATGCTTGAGCCAAATATGCTTTTTGCTTTTGACCGCCGGAAGCTCGTCCCATTCGTGTATTTTTAATATCAGTTAACCCAGCCTCGTCTAAAATGCGATCAAGCTGGTCTTTTTCACGTTTGCTTAACCAAGGAAAGTTCCCAGTTTGTAGATTCAAGGCTACAAAATCACGAATCGATAATGGATAATCTTGGTCGATATTTCTAAATTGAGGAACATAGCCCACTTGTAAGCCATTGCGCTTCTTGACATAACCCTTGGTAGGATTTAATTGATCCAAAAGCACCCGAATCAAGGTTGTTTTACCAACCCCATTTTGACCAATTACACTCAAGAAATCCTTACGATCTACGTCAAAACTCAAATTATGAAATAAGTGTTGATCAGAAAATGAAACTTCTACGTCATGTACTGCAATCAATGTTTCAGTCATTATTTTCCTCCGTCTTGTACAGCTTTAACCTGTTTTAGCTGATTCAAAATCCAGTTTGGATAGGTTTCATTTGATGGCTTAGTCTCAGTCACCTTCACAACTGGAACTGAATGCTTTTCAGCCAGTGTTACTAAATCATTAATTACTGGACTACTAGTTTGCTTATTGAACACAAAGAATTTGATTCGATGCTGTTTAATATCATTTTGCATACTGCGAATTTGATTTGGAGCAGGTTCCGTTCCATTTTCCATTGCTAATGCGAATTTAGGATTGTGAACCATATAACCCAAAGCAGTTAAAGTGTAGTTATATACCGGTTCCGTCACATCAACCTGACGATTACCTTTAACATTCTTTTTCAAAACCCGATATTGTTCATTAACTTTTTGAATTTGTTTTTTATACAGTGCAGCTTGCTTTAAAAAATATTCTTTATGCTTCGGCTGAATCTGTCCATACTCACGTGCTGTCCGATCTGCCAATTTAGTCATAGTTTCAGGAACGTACCACAAATGAGGGTTAGCACCCTCTTTTTTATGTAATAGCTTGGCGATTTCAATCTGCTTAACGTTGCTAGTAGCTGACAACAAGCGTAGCATCCAACTGTCATAACCAACACCGTTCATAATAACCAAATCTGCTTGGCTCACTTGCTTAGCCGTGTTTGTAGTTGGCTCGAACTCATGTGGATCCATACTGGAGCTTTTAATAATCGTATCAACATCCACGTATTTACCACCAACTTGAGTGGCAACTTCACCGTAAAAATTAAGCGTGCTAACTACCTTAATCTTACCGTTATGTTGCTTGGGTGCCGAACATCCAGTCAAGACTAAAATCATCAGTCCAAATGCTGTTATGTATTTGAATAATTTATTCATATTTTCTCCTAAAGAGTAATGATTACTATTTAACATTAAATATAATATCGTAATTTGAGCTAAGATGCAATCAAATCATTTATAGATACCGCTTTCATTCATGTTATACTTAATATTATTAACTAATGGAGGTATTTCAATGTCTGAATTCACTCTCAAAAGCTCTGACCGCGAGACTTTATATCAACTTTATTTATATGCTTTCAATGCCAAGGATAGCGCCCAACGCCAATCTTTCTGGCAAGATCGTTTCAATCATTCAATTCCTTATGGGATTAAGGATGATCAAGATCAAATTATCAATGGTTTGATGAGCATCCCATTTAACATTAATTTCTTCGGCGCTCCAATGAAAATGAATGGAATTAGTGACGTTATGAGTGCTCCGGAAGCATCTGGTAAAGGCGGTGCCAGCAACTTAATGAAGGCATCTCTTCAAGATATGTACAAAAACCAAGTAGATGTCTCCTACTTAGCGCCCTTCTCTTTTGAATATTACCGTCGCTTTGGATATGAACAGGTTTTCAACCATACAACCTACACAATTGAATCTGACAAATTACCTCGGATCAAAGCTAGTGACAGTGAAATCACAGTTGTTAGAAGCTCTTTGGCAAAACAAATCAACCATATTAAAGAGCTTTTCAATCAGTCTGAGCTCAGTCAACAAGCTGGTTTAGTTCGTGATGAATGGTGGTGGGAATACCTCACTAAGAAATATCCTAATCGTGAAATTGCAGTAGCTTTCAAAGCCAATATTGCCGTGGGTTATTTGCTATATGAGCGTTCTGTAGATGCATTCACGATTTATGAAGTGGTTTCAAAAAATGCATCCGCTCGCCAAAGTCTCTGGCAGTTCGTAACCAAGCACGGCACTAGTTATCCAACTTTCCGATATGAGTCTGCTAATCCAACTAACCAGGTTGATTTACTAGCCAATCCATATCCAGTTCAGGTTGAAAGTCATCCCTACATGATGGCTCGAATTGTTAACTTCAAACAGTTTATGGAAAAGTATCCTGTAACAAAAGATATCGAAGAAATTACTTTTAGCATCACAGATGACGTGATTAAAGAAAATCAAGGAACCTGGACACTAAGTGTTAGTGGCAAACAAGTTCATTTGAACAAGATTTCAGATGAAACCTTGGCGAACTCACTTACAATCCAGCAACTTGCAAAGTCACTCTTTAATTTCCGTTCCCTCACTTCGCAAATTAAGTTTGGTGCGATTAACGAAGCTAATCAAAAAATTGCTGAACAACTGGATCAAATCGTAGTCACTGATCAACCTATTTTAGCTGACTACTTCTAAACAGATTTATTAATAGTTAAAACCGCTTTTGGTTTTAACTTTTTTTATTTCAAAAGACATTCGATTTCTGCTAATATTTAACTGTTACTGTATGGGGGAACAATTATGAAAAAATGGATTTTTAGCTTATTAGCACTTTGTATCGCAATTGGTGGCGGTTGGTGGTTTGTTCAAAATCAGCATTCCAAAACAAGCACTAAACATCAGACCGAAACTTCAAAAAAAGTTGCTACATCTCAACCTAGCAAACTCGATCAGGCTAAATTAGCTTATCAACAATATAACTACACTCAAGCCTATCATTTACTAAAGAACGAAAAAACCAAAGATAGCTCAAAGTTAAAAAAATATATTTCAAACCAATCTGACAAATTAGTTACTTGGAACAAACCTGATAAATTCAGACATTTATTTTTCCACAGTTTAATTGTTAATCCTAAAAAAGCTTTCAAATCGAAATCAGCTAAGGGTTATGCCGACTACATGGTTACTGTTTCTGAATTCGATAAAATTTTGAAGCAGCTTTATCAAAATGGATACGTCTTAGTTGGGATTCAAAGCCTAGTTACTAATGACCATGGCAAACTCAAGATGAATTCTATCAAACTACCAAAAGGCAAAACGCCATTAATCCTTTCACAAGATGACGTAAGCTACTATGAATATATGAAAGGCGACGGATTTGCCAAAGATCTTTTTGTTGATGGTAATGGGAAAATCAGAAACCATTACGTTGATGATGGCAAAGACCAAGTTGGCAATTACGATTTAGTTCCTATCGTTGATCAATTTGTCAGAGATCATCCTGATTTTTCATATCAAGGACAAAAAGGAACAATTGCTTTAACAGGATACAACGGTGTGCTCGGATATCGTACTTCTCCTAGTGAATATAAAAATAAAGCTAAGCGTAATGTTGCGATTAAAAAGGCAACCAAAACCGCAACAGCTATGAAAAAAGATGGTTGGACATTTGCATCCCATTCCTGGGGCCATATCAATATGACAGAATCACCTTTAGCACAGATAAAAAGGGACAACGCACTGTGGCAAAAGGAAGTCACGCCAATTATCGGTAAAACTGATATTTTCATCGATCCGTTTGGTGCTGATATTGGTGGTGTGGCTCCTTATAATAAAGGCAATCAAAAGTATGATTACATGCATCAACAAGGTTTCAATATTTTCTGTAACGTTGATGCATCACACACTTCTTGGGGTCAAATTGGATCCAACTTCTATCGAAATGCTCGAATCAACGTTGATGGAATCCGGATCAAATCAGACTTAGATAAATCTGATCCGGTTTTAAAAGACTTCTTTAACGTTCATCAAGTTATCGATCAAAGGGATCGTAAATCAGTCAAATCATAATATAAAGCCACCAATCAAATGATTGGTGGCTTTATTTAAATTAAGTTCTCTTCACTTTTATCAACTTCAGGCTGAATCTTACTAAGTTGATCCAAAATTTTTAGTAAGGTCTGATGTGCTTTATCATACTGTTCCATCTGGTTGCCAAATTTCTGATTAAATGCTTCCAGACCATCTTCCGCAAAAACACTCTCATATTGATAAACTGCATCGTAAGCTTTAGTGAACTCTTTTAAAAGATCCATATTTTGATCAATTTGAAGCGCCATTTGGATAGTTCTAAAGTCTGAATATCCTAATTCAAATTGAATTGCCCAGCGACGAATAAAATCATGTTGAGCCTGAATGTGTAAAAAGTGATGCTCTGTATTCCATTTTAAGTTATTAATTGATCCACGAATATCAAGCATATTTAGTGCCTCCAAAATTAACCTAAATTCAAAAAAATCCCCTTATCCATCATTGCTTGAACAAATTTTGGAGCTGTATCTGTTCGATTCCAGTCTCGTTGTAATTCACAAGCAAGTTGGGCAAATGTGGTTAATTGTGCACCGGCTTGTTCAACCCTTCTCAAAGCTGTTTCATGTGCAATTACTGAAGTACCACCAACCGCATCAACTACTGGAAAGACGTGGTATCCCTCTGACAATGCATCTAGTGTTGGAAATGTTAAACAGGCTTCGGTCCACAATGCTGCAATGATGATATTCTTACGACCAGTCTTCTTCACCGCTTCTTGAAATTCACGATCTTCCCAAGCATTGATCGAGGTGCAATCGTAAGATGGTTCATCTTTAAGTACTTCTTTCAAAGCTGGAATTGTATCTTTATTGCGTCCGGTTTGAACATTAACTGTTGATAGAACCACCGGTACATCATATGCCTTCATTAATTTAGTCGTAGCAACAATGTTATTAATCAATTCTGCTCGGTTCATTGAATTAATCGAATTTACCTGCGTTGGTTGATAATCGATAACTACAAAAACTGAGTTCTCTGGTGTTATTAATTCATCCTTAATTGGATCTCTCTTTTCAAAGCTGCTCATTTCTGTCACACTCCTCAAAGTTAATCACTTACATTACAATGTTAACCATTCATATGGTCACGTATATACTAGCATAATAAGTCTGTTATCGCTTTCATTTTTACTTGTGATGAAATGTACAAAAAAACGACCCTTTCAGGTCGTTTAAATATTTATTTAATTTTAAAAATTATTTCTTAGCATCTGCTTGAGCTACAGCGGCCATAGCAATGGCGTTGACGTAGTTCAAAGGTTGGTCATAGTTAGGCTGGAAGAACATATCAACCATTGATAATTCATCAATTGTCATCTTGTTTTGGATAGCAAGTGAAATTACGTTAGATGATTGTGCACAGTCATAATCACTGTAGAATGATCCTCCTAATACACGACGTGTTTCGGGATCCCATACTAAACGCATCAAAATCTTAGTTGTACTCAACATGAAATCAGGACGGTAATCTTGTTCGAGGGTGATACTATCAACCTTTAATCCACGAACTTCAGCACCAGAAGCTGTTAAACCAGAGCTAGCCATTGTCTTATCAAATAGTGCAACAGCTGAACTTGATTGAGTTCCCATATACTTCATGGTTGGTTTCTCGATATTGTGACCTACTAAGATACCTTGGCGTACAGCGTTAGTTGCCAAAGGAATGTAGTCATCTTTCCCAGTTGGATTGTAATGAACAACTGATGAGTCACCAGCTGCAAAGATATCTTTGTTTGAAGTTTGCATGTATTCATCAGTGATGATTGCACCGTTCTTCAACATATCAACTTTGCCTGTCATTAAGTCAGTCCGTGGACGGAATCCAACACATAAAATAGCATAATCAGCAGTATAACTGCCTTTATCAGTTGTAACGGTTATTTGGTCGTCACCACTAAATGATTGCACCATTTCGTTCATTTGTAATTTAACACCATGATCTTTGTAATCTTGAGCTACACGGCTTGAAATTTCTGGATCAAAGTTCTTAGCTAAAACGCTAGGTAGTCCATCAATTAATGTAACTTCCTTGCCTGTGACACTATATTGTTCAGCAAGTTCAGCACCAATGTATCCAGCACCAATTACAATGATTGATTTAGCATCTGGTGATACCTTCTTTAATTCTTCAGCATCAGCCCAGTTCTTGCACATCTTGATACGCTTGTTATCAATACCATCGATTGGTGGAATAACCGGTGCAGAACCAGTTGTAACAACCAACTTGTCCCAACTATCCGTTGAAACTTCACCAGTTTTAAGATCCTTAACTTCAAGAGTCTTGTTATCTGTATCAATGTTTAAAACATCGTGTTCCATCTTCATGTTTGCACCTAACTTAGTAAGTGCTTCAGGTGATGAATAGAACATCTTATTTGGATCAGAAACGTGGTCTCCAACCCAAAGGGCGATCCCACATGATAGGAATGACAAATTATCATTTCTTTCATATACCGTAACTTCGTAATCTGGATGTTCCGTTAAAATTTGTTGGGCTGAAAATGTTCCTGCGTGTGTACAACCAACAATTGCTACTTTCATAAAAAACCATCCTCCAATTAAGATTTAACACCTTAATTATTAACCGTTTTCATGAGATTGTCAACGCTTTCACAAACTATGAATAAAAAAAGCTAAACCCTAATGGCTTAGCTTCTTAAATTATCTTTTTCTTCTGAAAATTCCAACTACTGAAACCAGTGCTAAACCTAATAGACTAATGATCAGATCAATTCCACTTTCGTTAGTCTGTGGAAGTACTTGTTGCTTTGTACTATTTGATTTTTCAGCATGATCTATATTGGATGGTTTATTGGATTTTGCAGTTTTAGTAGGCTTACTTGGTTCCGTTGGTTTGATCGGTTCAACAGGCTTACTTGGTTCTGTTGGTTTGATTGGTTCAACAGGTTTTACCGGCTCTGTTGGTTCTACCGGTTTACTTGGTTCCGTCGGATTTGTAGTTCCACCTTCGGCAGGCCACCTTCACGATATTGACTTGTTTTGGCATTAACTGAAGTTGGACGAGCCTCTTTATTTTCTTTTAAATCCAGAGATTTTAAAACTAATTTTGGATTAGTTAATTTTGGTAAATCAATGTCACCAACATAGTATTTATCAAAGTTCATAATCTGTGTGCGGAATCGAATAACAGGTGAAACTGGATCATTTTTCCCGGCATCATCCCTATTTTCAAGACTCAACAAATTAAATAAAATCGAACCGCCGCCATGAACTAAATCCGTATCAGAGAATACTGGATTAACTTCATCTTGGTTTAATTTCTTAATACTTTTATCGGATCCATTACGATAATTAACTGAAATAGAATCCTTAACGAAGGTTTGTCCTTCACCAAATGTTTCTTCAACTGTCGGATTAGTAAGCTTTGTTCCACGCTTATTAACAGTAATTGTCCATTCGATTAAGTCAGTTAACTTACCATCTTTATCTTTAACTTGTAGACCACTCTTGTTGATAATACTTTGACCTGAGCTCGGTCCACTATCGTTTTTCTTATTTTCGACATTAAGTTTTACCTGACCACCATCAACTGATCCGGCTACCGGAAAATTAAGTTCAGTTTCTTGTCCGTCCTCACCAGTCTGCTTGTCAAAACTAGCTCCAATTGAAAAGTATCCCTTAATATCCTTTTTATTTGAAACACCATCATTAAAAGTAATTTTTACTTTATCACCCTTGACGTCAGCAGTTGCAATAACTGTTCCATCAGCATCCCTCATTGGAATTGATGTTCCATTTAACATAATCTGGTTGGGGAGTGTCATCTCATACGTCTCGCCAGGTGTAGCTTTTGGCACGGACCAATCATAGCGAATATAAAATGGCGTCTTTACACTAACTGAATCACCACTCTGCCATGCTTTTTCTCCAGCTGAATCTTCGCTTAGAGAAACTTTGGTCATGAATTGAGAAGCATCTCCGACTGTCGAGCTAGCCGCAACTTTTGTTAATGGTATTAAAAATACTAATAAACCAAGCAAAAGCAGTCCCAATACGCTTAGCTTTCGTTTCATTATTTATCTCCTTTTTTTCAACCTACACATTTAACTGAGACCATTATACATGGTTAATCTTTTTTCGAATACCGTATTTTGTGGTTATGCTACAATTAGCATGAAATGAGTTAGGAGTTGATAATATGAATGAAAAAGATCCCTTATTTAAGGAAATTAAAAACGCTCCGGAAAATAAAGAATATACTGCAAAAGGTTGGAATCCAATTTATTCAGTAAACCCTGAAGCTGAAATACTAATTATTGGCCAGGCACCTGGTAAACGTGTTCAGGATACCGAAGTGATGTGGAACGATAAAAGCGGTGATCGACTGCGTGATTGGATGGGTATTTCACGCGACACGTTCTACAATTCTCATAAAATTGCGGTTATTCCGATGGATTTCTACTATCCAGGCCGTGGCAAGAGTGGCGATCTGCCACCACGCAAAGGTGTCGCTGACAACTGGCATCCTCGTCTTTTAGAATTAATGCCTAATATCAAATTAACTATCTTAATAGGAAACTATTCTCAAAAATACTATTTGCCTGAAGATAAAAAGTTAACAACAACAGCTATTGTGAAGAATTATCAAAAGTACCTTCCAAAGTATTTCCCAATTGTGCATCCTTCTCCTCGTAACAACATTTGGCTGGCTAAGAACCCTTGGTTTGAAACTGATGTTGTTCCTGAATTAAGAAAGATTGTTCAACAAAGTTTATAAAAATGAACCTACAAAAAATCAGCGAAAAAAATTCGCTGATTTTTATTTATCTAATTTTCTTCTGTTGCAGTTGTTTCATTTGTCATCGGTTTTAACTTTGAAATTATCCACCCAGTCGCAAAACCGACTAACATAAATGGTAGAAAATCCATTCCTTGATTAAACCAAGGTAAATATTGTGCACCCTGCTCGCTATAAAAGCGGGCCTGACGTAATACTTGCTCACTACGACCTGAAACAGAGAGACATATCAGAATTGTTTTATCATAATCATGTTGTCCGGAAGGTTGTGGTTGGAAAGGATCAGTAATCCCTACCGTATACAACCCATAATTTGCAAAGAGACGAGAACCATATTGAGCCATGCTACCGCTCGTTCCAATGCCAAACATAATAATAGTATCAGCCTCAGCAATTACTTTAGCAACATTCTGCACAATTTCACGGTAATGAGGTTGTTCAGCTTGTAGAAAGAATTGATTCACTGGTTCCATATCATGACTAATTGGATTGGTTTCCTCCGTATCTTTGCGGTGCTTTAACGCATATTTAAAATCAGAAAATCCTTCAAAACCCATTTTCTTTAGAAAACGTAAAATGGTGGTTGATGAAACGTGACTTTCATTCGATAACTGTCGAATCGTCATATCTTCAATCGCCTCGGTATGCGCGATTACATAGCGATAAACACATAACTCTAATTGATTTAACGTTTGAATTCGCTCATAACTAAACACTCAACCTCATCCTACTTTCTTCTATTATTATAGGTTCTCACCATCACTAGCGATGACATTCTTGTACCAATCGAAGGAATCCTTCTTCGAACGTTCTAAGCTACCATTACCCTCGTCGTCTTCATCAACGTAAATGAAGCCGTAGCGCTTAGCCATTTCACCAGTACTTGCGGAAATCAAATCAATGCATCCCCATGGAGTATAACCAATCAAGTCAACACCATCTAATGCAACCGCCTTTTCCATTTCAAGAATGTGATCATGGAAGTATTTCACACGATAGTCATCATGGACACTGCCATCAGCTTCTTTCTTATCATAAGCCCCAAATCCATTTTCGACAATGAACAATGGTTTGTGCCAACGGTCTGTCATCCAGTTCATAGCGTAACGCAAACCAACTGGGTCAATTTGCCAACCCCAATCAGATTTTTGGACATATGGATTGCTTACTAAATCTTTTGATTCAGTATAAACGTAATCAGCATTGTCGTCAGTGTACTTCGTTGTAAATGACATGTAGTAACTGAATCCGACATAGTCTACGCGACCATTCTTCAATGTTTCAAGATCGTCTGGTTCCATATCAATCTTCATGTTGTTACGTGCTAAGTATTTTGGTAACCAAGCTGGGTATTCACCATTAGCTTGAAGATCACCAAACCAGTAACGAGTCTGCATAGCACGTTCAGCCATCATAATATCTTCTGGCTTAGCAGTTAATGGGTAGATTGGGCACATAGCGATCATTGCTCCGATTTGGTAATCAGGGTCAATCTTGTGGCCTAATTGAACGACTTTAGCACTAGCTACACATTCATTATGAGCAGCTTGGTACATCATTTGTTCCATACCTTCAGTTCCTTCATCAACTTTAATAGCTGAATCTTGGAGTAAATGATGAGGACTATCCCATGTTGTTTGGTTATTAATTTCGTTAAATGTCATCCAGTACTTAACTTTGCCTTTGTAACGCTTGAAGACAACTTCAGCAAAATGAACAAAGAAGTCGATCAATTTACGGTTAGTCCAACCACCATATTCTTTAACCAAGTGGTAAGGCATTTCAAAATGAGAAAGTGTGATTACAGGTTGGACACCATTTTTAAGAAGTTCATCAAACATATCGTCATAGAACTTTAAGCCTTCTTCGTTAGGTTCTGCTTCGTCACCATTTGGAAAAATACGTGTCCATGCAATTGATGTACGGAAACATTTGAAGCCCATTTCAGCAAAGAGTTTAATATCTTCTGGGTAACGGTGGTAAAAATCAATTCCCCAATGATTAGGATAAACTTCTCCATCTTTAACACCATCAGTCACGCGACGAGGTGTGTCTTTGTTTCCTGCAGTCATGATATCGGCAATGCTGACACCCTTTCCGCCTTCTTGCCATCCACCTTCTAATTGGTGAGCTGCAACTGCTCCGCCCCAGAGAAATCCTTCGGGCATTTTATATCCTTCAGCCATGTTTTAAATATCCTTCTTCCTTAATATAGAAAGAGCCGGGATCAAAGTATCCTTTGCTTCCAGCCCTTTTGCACTATTTTTAATGATGTATTATTTGTCGAGACGTTTATATAAATCAACAATTTCGCCAGCCAAATCACGGAATGTAATAGCATTCATGATGTGATCTTGAGAGTGAACTGTAAGCAAAGTAACCTTAGCGTGGTCACCGTTTGCTTCGTCAGTTAACATGCTTGTTTGAGCGTTATGTGCATCAGTTAAGAAGCCATCTGATTCCTTAAGCTTTGCATCAGCTTTTTCGAAGTCGCCTTCTTTAGCAGCATTGATTGCTTCAAATGCGGAGCTCTTAGCATTTCCTCCGTTGATAATAAGTCCCATGATTGCTTCCATGTTTTGTTCTTCTTCAGCCATTTTATAAAAATCTCCTTCTATATATGTAAGAACTAACCGAAGTTAGCTCCTTAATTAATTTTTGATAACGCTCTCATTTTTAAATAAATAAAAATTAGTTACCCATTGTTGTAAGAGCTTCTTTAAGCACTTTTTCACCGTTCATCATACCGTAGTCTTGCATGTTGATAACTTCAACTGGGATTTCCAATTTGCTCTTGAAGTTACTTTCAAGGTAACGAACTTGAGGTCCGAGCATTAAAATATCAGGATTCTTTTCTGCTAATTTGTTATCTGCATCTGATGCAGCAGTAGCGAAGATTTCAGCATCAACACCTTCTGCTTCAGCAGCTTTTTGCATCTTTGAAACTAGTAAACTTGTTGACATACCTGCAGCACACACTAACATAATTGTTTTTTCAGCCATAATAATACACTCCTAAATATATTTTTTTAATTTTGCGGTTGACTATGTAACCGCTTACGTTACAATTGAATTATAAATCGTAGGTACAAATTTCACAAGTACCTTTAATTAATTTTTTTAAATTGGGGGTGTCAAAATGTATCATGACATTGCAGATGATCTAATTCGTTCTATTCAGCATCACTTTTTTCAAGATAAATTACCCACTGAACAACAACTGATGCATCGCTATAATGTCAGCCGAAATACTATTCGTAAGGCTGTCGATATTGTCTGCCAAAAAGGACTCGCCCGCCGTGTCCAAGGAAGTGGCTATTACATTAATGATATTAATCAGGACGAAAAACACGTTGTTAATTTAACGATGGGACTTTCTACTAGAATTAGTTCTCAACGTTTGAAATCAAAAGTAATTACATTTGATCGCATCACCGCTGATGAAGCCCTAGCTCGGCAATTTGGTGCCAAGCCTGGAGACGAACTTCACCGCATTATTCGGAGTCGTTATTTGGATGGCAAACTATATTGTTTGGAATATTCTTACTATGAAAAGAGCGAAGTACCTTTCATCCCCATCGATGCTGCGCATGAATCACTACTAACCTTTATCAATGAAGAATACGGCATTACCGTTAATAATACGGACCAGTATCTCAGTACTGAGCCATTATCTGAAGAACAATCTAGTATTTTGAACTTGCCGACTGGTGAAACTCATATTGTGTTGAATCAGTCTTTATATAGAAAGAACAACACCCTATTCAACTTTTCTTATACCGTCTATTTGTATAAGGATCTGAGTTTTTACTTCCATTCGATTAATTTGGGAAATTAGGGAAGTGTGCAACAAAGCGGGTTGGCTTTGAGTACTAGCATAGCAATGTTTAATATCCGCACTTGGGATATTGAATATTGTGTAGCTAGACGGAAAAGGCAGCTTTGTGAAGCACGTTATGACCGAATTCAAACAGAACCTATACTAAAAAAGTCTCGTAATCACTCCCTTAGGAGAATAATTACGAGACTTTTTACGTACCTCTTCACTATCAATGTTATAAATCAGACATTCCAAATGATAAATCCTTAACATAACCGCTAATCGACTATGTAACGGGCTAAGTCAAGACTTATATAGCATTGTTTTTTCAAGTATATTTGAATAGCTGTTGAATAGCTACATTTGCAACAGCCAAGGGGGTGAAACCTTTGACGTTATCAATTATACTGCTGCAATGTGAGTTGACTTTTATAAATCAACTCATATCAATTTATTTTGCTTGGTGGTTGAATAACCAAAAAAATTACAACACGCGTTTTAAACTTTAAATGCTATTTATCCAATTTTCACTATCACCCAACATGCAATCCATAAATCTCCAAATCACGATCAATACCGTCCATATCAGCAATCTTTGGCAAGTGTCCACACTGTTCAAATCCATTGCGTTCAAATAATTTACGACTAGCAGTATTATGTCCGAAAATGAATGCTAATAAGCTATGTACCCCAATACTTGGCGCTAAACTAATCACATGATCAATTGCTTGTTGGCCCAATCCTTGGTGTTGAAATCCATTATCAATATAAATGCTTACTTCTACTGTTTCATGATAAGCAGGTCGTCCATAAAAGCTACTTAAACTAATCCACCCAGCAATTTTATCGTCCACTAAAATAACTTGTAATGGTCGTTTGTCGTTGTGTTGTTGAAACCACTCTTCACGGTCATCAACTGTCACTGGTTCCAAATCGGCCGTGGCTAGTTTGCCTGGAATAGACTCATTATAGATGTCAACAATTTTTGGTAAATCATCGTGGGTTGCTGTCTTGTATTCTATCATCATGTACTTTGCTCCTGAGATTATATTACTTTTTATTATGATAAATATTATTCATAAATCAATCAAAAATATTTTTTCACAATCACCATTGACAAATGAAAACTTTATTAGGTATACTCATAAACAATTAATGAATTGAAAGTTGGATATGCAAATGAGTAAAAAACAAGTTCAACAATTGAATAACCATTGGCAAAGCCGGTAATCAGGTTGTAGTACTTCACGTACAGATACGACCTGAACAACAGATCGTATCTGTGCCGGCTCATTTGTGATGAAAGCCCGCATGGATTTTATAAAAATCATGCGGGTTTTGTGTTTAATTTATTAAGGACAATCCCACGAGGGTTGTCCTTTTTATTTTCTACAAAGTGTTCAGCCCTCAAAATAAAAGGAGTGGAGAATTTGAAAAGATTAGTTGGTTTTATCGTTATTATATTTGGATTTTTAGGTTTTGCATTTGTTACCAGTAAAAATCACCAAACAGCTCCCAAAAATAAGATTCCAAAGATTGGTCTGTTACAATTGATGGATCAACCGGCCCTCGCCCAAATTCAAAAAGGTGTCTATCAAGGTCTGAAAGAAGAAGGCTTTGAAAAGGGTAAGAATATCAAAATTGATTATCAAAATGCGCAAGGTAATCAAAGTAATTTAAAAATAATGAGTGAAAAATTTGCGAATGAAGACGTAGATTTATCAATCGGAATCACTACCCCTTCGGCTATTTCACTAGCTGACGTTATGGACAAAGCTCCAATCGTCATGGGTGCTGTCACTGATCCAAAGAGTGCCGGTTTAGTTACTAATTTGAACAAACCAAGTAAAAATATCACCGGAGTTTCTGATCAAGCTCCATTAGATGAACAACTTGGCTTAATCAAAAAGCTAATGCCAAAAATGAAGACATTGGGAATCATTTACACGTCCAGTGATAACTCTGCTGTTACTCAATACAAGAAGTTCAAACAACTTTGCCAAGAACAAAATATTAAATTGAAAGCTTACTCGATTGCTAACTCAAATGACTTGAACCAGGTTTCTCAAACGATGGCTCAAGAAGTTGACGCAATCTATGTTCCTACTGACAATACCGTTGCCGGAGCCATGAGCACTTTAGTTAAGAATGCCAACGCCGAAAAAGTCCCCGTCTTCCCTGCTGTTGATTCAATGGTAAAAGCCGGTGGTGTTGCAACTTACAGCGTTAACCAATTCAAACTCGGTGTGATGTCTGGTAAGATGGCCGGTCGCCTTTTAAAGGGTGAAAAAGTCAAAGAAACTCCGGTCGAATTCATTCGTCATGGCGATTTAACCATCAATATAAAACAAGCTCAAAAAATGGGCGTTCACATCCCAGACTCACTGATTAAAGAGGCTCAAAAGAAAGGGGAACTGATCAAATGAATTTAATTACATCTGCAATTGGACAAGGGCTCCTCTGGGGCTTACTTGGTATCGGACTATTTTTAACTTTTAGAATTTTAGATTTCCCTGATATGACGGTCGAAGGAACGTTTCCTCTGGGTGCAGCCGTCTGTGTCACTGCCATTTCGCACGGCATGAGTCCACTACTTGCTACTATTCTTGCTTTCTTAGCTGGAATGGTTGCTGGATTAATAACTGGCCTCCTTTATACCAAAGGTCGTATTCCAATTCTACTCGCTGGAATCTTAGTTATGACCGCATGCTACTCTGTTAATTTACGAATCATGGGAACTTCAAACATTTCATTGTTAGGTAAACAATCATTTTTCACAAACTCATTCTTAGAATCATTACCTAAGTTCTTCGACAGTGTCACTTTAGGACTATTCATTATTATCATCGTTATTGTCCTGCTAGCACTTTTCTTACAAACTGAATTAGGACAAGCTTTTATTGCCACAGGTGACAACGAAAAAATGGCAAAATCACTCGGAATTGCAACTGATCAAATGAAGAACATGGGATTAATGGTTTCAAACGGTTTAATCGCCTTATCTGGTGCTTTAATCGCCCAAAGCAATGATTACGCTGACGTTAACATGGGTATCGGAATCATCGTTATCGGACTAGCTTCGATCATTATTGGTGAAGTGGTCTTCGGTGAATTAACTATGAACCAACGCTTAGTCGCAGTTGTCTGTGGTAGTGTAATTTACCGTTTCGTTCTCCTGCTCGTTTTGAAAGCCGGATTTGGAACAAACGACTTGAACTTAATTTCATCCGTTGTTCTAGCTCTATGCTTAATGTTACCAACTATTCGTACTAAATTAGGACTCGGTCGTGTATTACGACGTGGTGTTGAAATTCCAAAGAAGCAGGTGAATGACAATGACTAATCAACCAATTTTAGAATTAAAACATGTTTCTACTTATGTAAATAAAAATACGCCAGACCAAATTAAAATCTTGAACGATATTAATTTAAGCGTTTATGCCGGCGACTTTATTACCCTCTTAGGTTCTAACGGTGCTGGTAAATCAACCCTTTTCAACGTCATCGCTGGAAATTTAGCCGTTGATGAGGGACAGGTTTTACTTAAAGGCAAGGACATCACCCATTTATCAGAAGAAAAAAGAACTAAGTATATCAGTCGTGTGTTCCAGGATCCTAAGCTAGGAACTGCACCCCGTATGACAGTTGCTGAAAACTTACTTTTAGCTGAAAAACGTGGTCAACGACGTGGATTAAGACTACGCGGATTAAACAAACAAGCTGATAAATTTGAAAAATTAACAAGCACTATGCCAAATGGATTAAATCAACGTTTAAAGACACCAACTGGCAATTTATCAGGTGGACAACGTCAGGCATTGAGCTTCTTGATGGCAACAATCAAACGTCCCGATATCATTTTATTGGACGAACATACCGCTGCGTTAGATCCCAAAACCAGCCAAGAGTTAATGGAAGCTACACAACAACGAATTACTGAAGATAAGCTAACCGCTTTGATGATTACTCATCATTTGGAAGATGCTTTGAACTACGGTAATCGCTTGATTTCATTACAAAATGGTTCAGTAACTAATGATCTACGTGGCGCCGAACGTGATGCGATTACGATGGATAACTTGTTTACGGTGTTTGAAGGATAAAAAAAGCCTACCAAAATTGGTAGGCTTTTTGAATACTCTCTTATAAGTAGGATTCTCAGAAGGAGTATTAGTTGTGAGACTATATAAAACGTTAATCAGACGCTTATAGAGATTCACTTGTGTATTCATTTACTGTAACTTCACTAGTACCAGTATAATTTCTTTATCTCATTTAATCCATAATTTTATATTTTTTAGCTCATTACATTATAAATTCGTTTAGCCAAATCACTAATCTTTTGGTCAGACCATCCCTTAGTCATCACCGTTAACACAAATGGATGCTTACCCAACACAATAGCTGCGTCGTGATTGTACGCATCATTAATTCCAATTTTGTGTTCAACGTCTACTGGTAACTTGCCAATTTTCGATTTTTGCCAATCGGTATGTTTCAAATCTATATTGGCTGGACCACTTTGATGATAAATAGTTTTAATCAACTGACCAGCTTGTTTTGCTGACAAGTACTTTGTATAATCTTTACTGCCATAGGTCTGATAAATGAACTGCTTAAATTCTTTGGGATTCTTATAGCAAACCTGTGCTAAAAGTTGATTGCTGGCCTGATTATCAGAATTTCTAACAGTCCATTTCAACAAATCGGATATTGTGTACTCGGCCTGATGATTTTTAAATTGTAAAACTCCTGTACCTCCACTAACCATTGCTGAAGGCACTTGATTAGCACTCGCTTGATATGGCAGGTTAGTATCAAGGCTGAGTTTATTATGATTAATCTGATTCTGAACAAAAGCGACTACTGGAAGTTTAGCAACTGATGCTGCATAAAACACCATGTTTTCATGTACTCCAGCTGGCTTTGCATGTTTTTCTAAACTTTCATAATAAACGCCAACACTCGAATCTTTAACCGATTTTAAAATATTGTTTACTTTTTTATCCGTGTTATCAGTATACTCAACCTTTTTCGTTATCTTAACTTGAGAATGTTTGGCAGAAGTAACATGAGTATTCTTAGGTGCACAGCCAGCAATAAAGACAATCGATAGACATAAAATGTATTTGAAAAATTTCACCCTAATAATCCTCATCGCTGTCCGTACTTACAGCAATTGAATCATCAATATATTGATTAGGTTGACGGATTAAATCAGCAATAAAACTACCGACTGTAATTCGATTAATTGGACCACCAGAAAGTTGATCATTGCGATGCGTAATCCGAACATCTTGAACTTCATCCCCGTTTTGTAGCCAATTTGGACGAATAATTGTGTAATCTAATCCACTTTCCGCCACCATATCTGCTGCTAAACGTTGGTCTCCGAGATAGCTATCAGCATCACTGGTTTCGCCAAGTTGTTCTTTAGCGAGTTCTTGATGACTAGCTGGTAGTTCATCATAAATACCGGACGTTGCTATCCAAATTATACGTTTTACATTCGTTGCTTGAATCGCACCTAACACACTTTGTGCCATTTCAACCATGTGATATGGTCCTAAATTAGAATACACAATGTCAATATGATTATTGCGAATCGCTTCAACCAACTGACTTTCATCAGTTGCATCACCAACAATCGCATTTGATTGATTATCTAGTTTATCGATATTTCTCACATATGGAAATACCTTAATCGTGGCATCATCCTCTAAAAATTCACGAGTAAATTGTGCAATCGTTCCGGTTGCTCCAATAATTAAAACATTCGTCATATGCCCACCTCCAATTGTTCTAGTATCACTAGTTTAGACCGTGTTTTATCAAAAGTAAAAGTTAAGCGTTTAGTTTTTTGATTCTAGATTTACTGATTTCATCTTTGGGCGTAAAAACATACATTTTTAGTTGCATATTTCCCGATACATCAAAGCTCGTTTCTTCAAAACTAACATCACCGATTTTATCATTTTGAAAAGTTTTTTCATGTTCCTCTTCACTATTGATATCATGCAAGGCCCAAAGTCGAGTAAATTCAGTACTATCTTGTATTAATTGATCAACAAAGTCATTCATCCACGGATCTTCAATATTACGACCAAATTCTTTACGAAAACGCCCCGTCATAATCTCAGCCACTGAACTCCATTCTGGCATTGTTGCCATAAATTTCGCATTGGTAAACATCAATCGCAATAAGTTTTCATTTTTAAAATGACTAATCCCTTCCAGTTTAACCGCCTTATCCAATATATGATTAGTTCCAACTATATTCCAACGAGAATCTAAAATTAGCGTTGGTGAATATTCCAGACTGTCGATCATATGCTGAAGCATCGGATTGATTGCACCTTCAAATGGTGTGATATGGATTGGAACTGGTACCTGGGCTAAATCGTACAAATGTGTACTTTCTTCCATATTAAGTTGTAATACTTTAACTAAGCTTTGAACAACTTGTTCAGAAACTTGGATTTCACGGCCCTGTTCTAACCATGTGTACCAGGTTAGACTAATCCCTGCTAAAGTTGCGACTTCTTCTCGTCTCAGGCCTGGAGTCCTTCGTCGTCCAACGCTAGTGATACCGGCTTGTTCTGGAGTAATTTTTGCTCGACGCGTTTTTAAAAAATCGCCTAATTCTTGATAACGCTGATCTTCATTTTTCATAAACATTCCTCTTAAACTAGTAGTCGTTATACTAGTATAAACTACCATATTTAACTATTATAATTGCTAGCTATAATAATAGTCACAAACAGAAAAAATTTCAAACTAAAAAGAGGATTATTATTATGAACGAAAAAGTTTTAGTAACTGGTGGAACGGGATATATCGCAAAATACATTATTGCCGACTTATTGGACGAGGGATTCTCAGTCCGAACAACAATGCGTTCGTTAAAAAAGAAAAACAATGTTATTGATGGATTGGCAGAACTAAACCATTTTGACACTGACAAGTTAGAGTTTGTGGAAGCTGACTTAACCAAAGACGATGGTTGGTCGGAGGCTATGCAAGATATTAATTTAGTTATGCACGTTGCTTCTCCACTACCTTTAACCATGCCAAAGGATGAAAACGAACTAATCAGACCAGCCAAATAAGGAACCTTACGGGTTTTGAAAGCTGCTCATCAAGCACATGTTCAACGCGTTGTTATGACATCTGCATTTGGTGCCTCAGGTATGGGCTACAAGAAAGATAAAAATGACTATATCTTCACCGAAAAAGACTGGAGCTACATGGGTGCTGGATCAACAATGGACGCTTACTACAAAAGTAAGACATTAGCTGAAAAAGCAGCTTGGGATTATGTTAAAAATGAAGCACCCGACATGGAACTCGCAACCATTTTACCAGTAGCAGTATTCGGTCCCATTTTAGGTGGTAAAGCTTCTGGTTCTAACTCTCTGTTGTTAATGTTATTAACAGGTGGCTTGCCAGGATTAATGGATATGTACTTGCCTGTTGTGGATGTTCGTGACTTAGCTCGTGCACACGTTTTGGCTCTAACAACACCGGAAGCAGCCGGACAACGATTTATCATTTCGGATGAAATGTCATATAGTATGAAAGACGTCTCTAACATTTTGAAACAAGGCTATCCAGAAGATGCTAAGAAAGTACCTTCGATGGTTATTCCAAATTTCTTATTAAAAATGATTGCGCCATTTAACCACACTATTCGTGATACAGCTAAAGTACTTGGAATCGACCGTAAAATGAGTAGTAAAAATGCCCATGATTTATTAAACTGGGAACCAACGATTGCTCCCAAGCAGAGCGTTTTAGATGCTGAGAAGTCTATTATTGATGCAGGATTAACTAAAAAGAGGTAAATATAATGAAAACTATTTTAATTACTGGTGCTAACAAAGGAATTGGATTTGGAATTGCTGAAGCCTTGGGAAAAACCGACGTTCATGTACTGATCGGAGCACGAAACGAAGAACGTGGCATGGAAGCTGTTAATAATTTAGAGGCACAAGGTATTAAGGCTGATTTTCTTCAGGTCGATTTAGCTGATTCCAGTTCAATCGATCAAGCGATTGAAACAGTTAAATCGGACTATCCTGAAACATCTATTTTGATTAACAATGCTGGTGTCCCTGGGCCTGCCAAACAAAACAACGCTGATATAACTGTCGAAGATTTAAAACAAGCTATGCAAGTGAACTTTTTTGGCACCTTTCAATTAACTAATGGTCTAATTCCAATTATCGAAAATAATCACGGTTCCATTGTTAATATCACTATCCCAACTGTACCTAATCCTGTTTGGAATCCGTTGGCATATAAAACCACAAAAGCAGCTCAAAACGTGATGATGGAATCAATGGCTGTTGATTTTGAAAAAGATGGCCGCAGTATTCAAACATATAGTGTCCATCCCGGTCCCGTTACAACAGATTTGAATCACAATTTAAAATTACCTGGTTTCAGCACAATCGAACAAGTTGGACAAGAAATTAGCGAATTAGTTTTGGATGGCAAGAATCATCAGGGTCAGTTGGTGGAGTTGCATGAGGAATTGAAGTAATAAATTCATTGTATGATGACAAAAAAGACTAACCTAAGTTAGTCTTTCCAACATTTACAAAGCGACAATAGTAAACATGTGAGATAGACAATGGCCTTTGTCTATCTTTTTTATTGTCCTTTTAACGTATATTATTATAAACCATTCCAAATAAATAAAAAATAACTACAATTGCCAAGTTGAACTGAACCCCTGATATTGGACAA
>NZ_JQCQ01000011.1 GCF_001437605.1 Pediococcus argentinicus | reverse complement strand
GTGTTGCACTTGATTTGACAATTCGGGCTTATAATTAAAGTAATATATTTTTAAATGTTAAATTGACAACAATTTGTGCTTTCTCTATAATACATAGGTATGGATCAGTAGCTCAGCTGGATAGAGCATCCGCCTTCTAAGCGGACGGTCGTGAGTTCGAATCTCACCTGATCCACTAATTTAAAAGCAATGGTACTTAATAAGTATCGTTGCTTTTTTTGTATCCAAATCAAAATTATCAAAAAAGAGACTTCCAAAGAAGTCTCTCAATCTATTTAATAATTATTATCCTGACGATCGTAATTAACCTTATTCTTTGTAAAGAATGCTTCTTCCAATTCATCAGCTGAGAATCCCAAACCATGAATTACTAGTTTTAAAAACATGTGCCAAGCATGCGTGTAATCAGAAGAACGATTATACGTATAAGCTGAAAATAACATCGCTTTTAAACCCAAGTATGTTTGATTAAGATTCATCTCTCGCTTGTCGCTACTATACTTCTCTAAAGTTTCATCATCGACAACAATCAAATGATTCCACTGATTTTGATTAGCTAACAGCAAGAAGAAATCAACCGCATCCGCACATTCTTCAAGTAACGTTTCACGAGCCGTCTTGCCATCAGAACTTTTACCTCGATGTTGTTTCCACACCTTAAACCATTCTGAAGCATTAGCAATTTCTGCTAACTCAACATCTAAAGATACATAAGTATTCAAAATTCGATCATTATCTTTAAAAACGATATTGTGTTTGGCACGAATATCACGATCCAATTGAACTGAAGTTTGTAGCATTTTTGCCCAATCCAAATTTATCACCTACATTACAGATTTAAGCTTAAGACTCTTAACATTGTTCATATACCAAGTCCGCATAAAATCATTATCATTCAGAATATTAAAGAGTGAAACAGATTCTTTAGGATCAGCAACTTTCATTGCCCATTGATGATTCTTTTCATCTGTTTCAACAATTGAAAAGACCGTTTCTGATGGCAATTCTAGATATCCACCATTCATATCTTCAACATTCAAGAATACTTTCTTATTTTGATGAGAAGATACAAATAGCTCATCCAAAACTTGTGTTGGTAATCCAAGACTATCCAAGTAGTAAATTTTACTATTTTTAACATCAAACATATTGAAGTCAACTTTAAAATCATAGACTTTTTGTAATAATCTTCCAAATTCAGAAAATAGTTGAATCTGATTGTCTACAACCTGATGATCAATAGTCTCATCATCAGTAAAGTACAATTGATTAATTGCATCAGTATTAAATTCCATGGTCTTAGAACCGAGGTTCATTGAGAACAATGTCCGATTGCTTGCTTGTTCGGTATAGTTCGCAATACCATTATTTGCAACAAAGCGGAAAGTTTGTTCCGTCCCCTTCCATGAATGAAATAATTCTTCAACTGGAGCTTGATCTGAAATGTTTAGATTTAAGTTTGTTGCAACATGATGTAGCTCTAATAAACGAGTCATAAAGATTAGATAGTTGTCACTTGGTTCAAATTGATGTGGAAATCTAACGAACTCACTATCAATTTTAAAATCAAATAGTGCTTTTGCTGAATCAAACAACTCTTTTAAATCAGTAGTGGTCGTCAATGTTCCAAACAACTTAGCAAACTCCTGACCGTGACTTAATCCACTATTAAAATTATCACGGTAAGTTAGTAGTTTGCCCATTAGTTGTTGTTTATTGATAGAACTGGTTTCTTCATTAGCCATTATTCTTCACCGACCCTTTACCAATCAAGCTGGACAAGTAGTCAACGTATAAGCGTTTGACATGATTTTGAAAACTTTCAAAGGTTTTGAATGTATGTGTAAGAGCATCTTTTTCATAACCCAACGTTGTATCTTCTTTTGAAAGAGCTAAGATTTTATTTTGATTATCTTTAATCGTTTGTGGAGCAGAACCGCTAACTTCGTCTAATTTATCTAATTCAGCGATTTGATTAGCAATATCTTGACGTTCTTCTTTTAACTTGCCAGATTCAAAGAGTCCACCCTTATCTGAAAGCTCACTTTGTTGTTTAACTAACTCTTCACGTTTTTTACTACGCTTATCAGCATCTGTTAAATGATTCTGTAAATTTTCATTTTCTTCAGAAAGTTTGACAATCTCGTCTGAATTGATTGTCTTATCATCTTCAATCTTTAGAACTTGTTCTAACTTATCGAGTTCATCAGCTTTGAAATTGAATTCAACGTTCAATACGTCTAATGTTCCAAATTCTCTACGATCCCACCAGTTACCAAAGAACACTGTAAATTGGCCACGTGATACTTCGTGATAGTAAAAGAACGGAAACTTTTCAGCAAGGTAATCAATCAAGTTATCACTCAAAAAGTGAGCAACTTCTTCTCTTTGATCTTTAACCAAATCAAAGGGATGATCGCCATATTTATTTTTATATGAATCAGTAATTTCAGCTTTATAACGTAATGGACCAATTAATTGATAAATTTTTAAATCATCATGGTCATCAATTGCCTGAGCAAGATCATTAATATAGTCATTTTTGAGCTCTAAATGGTGTATTAATAAATCTTTGCTAGACAAAGCTTGATCATTTGGAATATTGTCTGCCATTGTTATCTCTCCATTCTTAATACTATCCCTATGTTACCGAAAAAAACGGTATAAATAAAGTGTTTTCATGATTCATTTCACCCTTTTAAACATATTTAAGTATTATAACTACAAAAAAAGAGACCGAGTTATTCTCGATCTCTTACATAAATTAGATTTTAGAACATTTCCAAATATTGATCACGTTCCCACTGAGTAACTTCTTGACGGTAAGAAGCCCATTCTAACTTTTTGGCTTCTAGGAAGCTTTGATAAATATGATCACCCAATGCTTTTTTCATGATTGGATCAACTTGGAACTCTTTAAGTGCGTTATGAAGAGTCGATGGCAAATCAACAATATGTTGGTCATCACGTTCTTCAGCATTCATCCGATAGATGTTTCGGTCCACAGAATCTTCTGGATCGATTTTGTTCTTAATACCGTCCAAGCCGGCTTCAAGCACTGAAGCAATGGCAAGATATGGATTTGCTGATGGATCAACGCTTCGAACTTCAAAACGAGTTGATAATCCACGACTTGATGGAACTCGAACCAATGGTGAACGGTTGGATCCAGACCAAGCGACATATACAGGTGCTTCAAATCCTGGAACCAAGCGTTTATATGAATTAACAATTGGGTTGCAAACAGCTGTAAAACTACGAGCATGCTTCAAAAGTCCACCTAGGAACCAATAGGCTTGCTGTGAAAGTTGCATATCTTTATCAGATTCATCGTAGAAGATGTTTCCATCTTTTCCGAATAATGACATATTTAGATGCATTCCTGATCCATTAATACCATCAATTGGTTTAGGCATGAAAGTAGCGTGTAAGTTATACTTTCTAGCAACAGTCTTAACGACTAATTTAAAGGTTTGAATATTATCTGCAGCTGAAAGTGCATCAGCGTACTTAAAGTCAATTTCATGTTGTCCGGGAGCAACCTCATGGTGAGAAGCCTCAACATCAAAGCCAAGCTTTTCAAGTTCTAGAACGATATCACGACGACAATTCTCACCTAAGTCCATTGGAGCTAAATCAAAGTAGCTTCCCTTATCATTCAACTTAGTAGTTGGTTCACCGTTCTCATCGAGCTTCAACAAGAAGAATTCTGGTTCAGGTCCAATATTGAAATCTGTAAATCCGGCTTCACGCATTTCGCGTAAAACACGAATTAAGTTATTTCGAGGATCACCTTCAAATGGCTTACGGTCGCTGGTATAAACTTCACAAATAATTCGAGCAACCTTACCATGTTCATTACCCCATGGAAATACCATCCAAGTTGATAAGTCAGGATACAAATACATATCACTTTCTTCAATTCGAACAAATCCATCGATAGAAGAACCATCAAACATTAGCTTATTATCTAATAGTTTGTCTAATTGACTAATTGGAACTTCAACATTTTTGATCATTCCAAATAAATCAGTGAACATCAATCGTAAAAATTGAACATTTTGTTCTTTTACTAAACTACGAATCTCGTCTCCGGTATAGACTTTCTTTGCCATTTGGGCGCCTCACTATTATGTATTTGTTAAATTCGACGGCGTGGTAACTTTGTTAAGTTATCTTCCAACATCCCGCCACTATTTAGCAATTCTTTTCTTAGCATTCGACGAACATCTGCATCAGATAGCTTCTGACTCTCTTCAGCAGCTGCCTGTGCTTTTTTCATTGCATAGACTTTTCGAATGCCTTCCATATTGAAACCATCATTTAGATAATCCTTAATTTCCAATAAACGATCAATATCATTCAATGAGTACATACGGCGGTTTCCTTCGCTTCGTTCCGGAAAAACCAACTCTTGTGTCTCATAATATCGAATCTGTCTAGCACTCAAGGATGTCAACTTAATAACTGTACCAATTGGAAGAACTGCTAATGACCGACGTAGTTGCTTTTCGTTCATATAAACAATCTCCTTTAACATGACATCATTCTACCAATTTTAATTTTGTGTGTCAATTTCCATGTTATAAAACCTAACATCAATTAAAAAAAGTATCCAGAACTGCCCGGCATATCGCAATTTTAACATGTGAATAGTTTAATCCACCTTGAATGTAGAGTGTGTATGGTTCCCGAATTGGACCATCAGCAGAAAACTCGATACTTGCTCCTTGGACAAAAGTACCAGCTGCCATAATGACAAGATCTTCATAACCAGCCATCTCTGAAGCTTCAGGTACTACGTAAGAATCAACCGGAGAATTCTTTTGAATTGCTTGAGCAAAACTAACCATTGACTCTTTTTTACCAAAGTTAATTGTCTGAATTAAATCAGTTCGTGGATCTGACCATTTTGGCGCAACATCCAACCCACATTGCTCTAATATGGCACTTTCAAAAATAGCGCCTTTGATTGCATCACCCGTGACTGTTGGTGCTAAAAAGAATCCTTGGAACATTCTTCTTAGACTGCCTAGTGATGCTCCTTCATCACTTCCAGCCCCAACGTTAGTAAGACGGTTAGCCACTAAATCAATCAGTTTTCGCTTACCAACCACATAGCCACCAGTTTGAGCCATTCCGCCACCGGCGTTCTTAATTAAAGATCCGACCATGATATCTACACCAACTTCAGTGGGTTCAATCATTTCGGAGAATTCGCCGTAACAGTTGTCAACAAAAATCGTGACATCGGGATCGATTGATCGAATAAACTCAACCATTTCTTTAATCTGATCTACTGTAAAACTTGGTCGACTAGCATATCCACGAGACCTTTGAATTGCAACCACTTTGACTTTATTATTCAATTTGCTTTTAATACCATCAAAATCAACTTGATTATCAGAAGCTAATGGGACATAGTCAAAATCAATGCCAAAGTCCTTGAGTGATCCTTTTCCAGGTTCACCAACTACACCTATCACTTCTTGAATTGTATCGTAAGGCATGCCAGTCACATATAATAATTCATCTCCAGGTCTCAGCAATCCAAACAGCGTCGTACTGATTGTATGAGTACCAGAAACAAATTGAGAGCGCACTAATGATCCCTCAGTTTTGAAGGTGTCAGCATAAACTGATTCAAGGACATCACGTCCCATGTCATCATAACCATATCCAGTCGTACCATTTAAATGTTCTTCAGAAACATTTTCTTTCGTAAAAGCATCCAATACCTTTTCCTGATTAAAAGTTACTTGATCGTCAATTTCCATTAATCGTGACTGGATTTGTTGCTCTGTCTTCTCAATAAGCTCTTTTACTTCGGGTTTAAAACTATCTCGCCAATTCATCATTTTCTCCATTGTTCAATCTGACTTTCTACCATTTTTAAACTTTCAGAATCTTTAATTAAATCAAACCAATTCACGTCCATTTTATTTCTAAACCAAGTTAATTGACGTTTAGCATAGTGTCTTGAATCAAGTTTAATTTGATCGATTGTCTCTTGTAATGTTTGTTGAGATTCAAAGTACTCTGGCCATTCTCGATATCCAATACCTTTGTTTGCTTGCTTAACATCAACTTGTCGGTAAAGCCATCTGGCCTCTTCTTCCAATCCCTCATTAATCATCTCATCAACTCTAGAATTAATACGTTTATAAAGCTGTCCACGATCTGTATTCAGACCAATAACAAGAGAGTCATATTTGGGGTGACCATTTTCCTGTTCAGAAAAAGGATGTCCTGTGTTATCAAATACTTCTAAAGCTCTAACTACTCTTCTAACATTGCTAACAGGGATTGAGGTAGCACTTTTACTATCAACTTTATTTAACTCATTCCAAAGTTCTTCTTGAGTATGTTGTTTAGCAAAGTCTTGCCATTTTAATCGATTTTTATTTGTAGCGTCATCACTACCACCTAAGTTCAAGTTATCGAGAACTGCTTGCAAGTAAAATCCCGTTCCACCAACAATGATTGGTAGTTTCCCTCGTTGCGTGATTTCTTCAACTAGATGGTCGACACTCTTTTTGAATTCAGAAACAGAGAATGTTTCTTGAACAGTTCTATTATCAATTAAATGATGCTTAACACCTCGCATCTCTTCGGGTCTAATCTTGGCAGTTCCAATATCTAAGCCCTGGTACACTTGCATTGAATCGCCTGAAATAATCTCACCATTAAACTTCTGGGCAATTTTAATCGATAGACCAGTTTTTCCAACAGCTGTGGGGCCCACGATGGCTAAAACTTGTTTCATTCTTATCCCCCTTGAACCTCTCTTCTAATACTTAAAGCTCGTTCAGGATAATCTGTAATGATTCCCTTCAACTTACGTTTGTAGCAATATCTCATATCATCTTCAGAGTTGACTGTCCAAGGTCGTAATTGAATCCGTGGCAAAAAGAAACGGTGACTTCGTACCCATGCAATGCTTGGATGCCAATCTTGGATTAATTTGCTCTTAGCAAATTTTTTAGCCGATTTAGTTCGCAATTTAAATAAGCTTGCTGCTTCTGTTTCTGGGCAAAGCTTATGAATTAGTTGAACAGTTTTTGGACGAAAACTAGAGTAGATTAAATGAAACGGTATTTCTGTATTTTTAAAATACTTGGCTACTTGTGCCTCAATACCTGAGTATTGAATCTTATCGGTCTTTAGTTCTAAGTTAAATTCACCTTTAAAGTCCATCTTAATTAAGAGTTCAACAACTTCCTGTAAAGTTGGAATACGTGTACCCAAGTATTCATATCCAAAATAAGCCCCAGCATCAAGCTGCTTGAGTTCAGATAGAGTTTTATCAAAAATACGTCCGGTACCATTAGTCGTTCGATCGACAGTTTCGTCATGCATAATAATCATGGCACCATCTTTTGAAAGATGAACATCTGTTTCAATGCCATCAGCACCCTCTTCAATCGCCTTAATAAATGCAGGGATTGTATTCTCTGGACGGATTCCAGAGCTACCTCGGTGTGCAATAACTTGTGTTAGCATGTATAAACTCCTTACTTTATTCTGGTATTTAATAGTGTTTCAGCGCATAATTAGTTTATCAACTAAAGGAGGCTGAGACTATTGAGTAAATTTTTTAAAGGATTCCTATTTGGAATTATTTCAACCATTAGTGCAATCGCTGGTGCGCTATACGCTTTCCATCGGATTGTTGTTCAACCAATTGAAGATCAAGAAAATCGAGCATCAGAGAATAGACGCCGAGCACAACGTAAACAACGTTCAGCACATAATAATTAAAAAGAGATTGGTTACAATAATATTGTAACTCAATCTCTTTTTTAATATTTACTTTTTTTAGTTTTACCATTCCAACGCTGAAAACCAGTTCTTAGGATATACAACTTTGTATATCCTTTTTTTGAAAGATAAAGTGCTGCTCTTGAACTAAGAGTGCGACCTTGATCGTATAAATAAACTGGTAAATCAGTACGTAATTCAGTAAGACGATTTTTTAATTGTGAATAAGGAATATCACGAGCACCTAGAATATGTCCGGCGTCAAAATCCTTTTTCTCTCGCAAATCGATTACCTGAGCTTTACGCATGCCCTCTTTGAAATCTTCTTCATCCAACAGGGTTGAAACGCGACTGCGACGCCACATATTAAATGCTTGATACAAGAAGTAGATAACAATAAGAGTAATCAAGACGGCATTTACCCAAAAACCGCCGGAAAACTTTGCTGATCCAATATACATACAATTACCTCGATTTAATATTATTTATTATGCAAATACGAGGGCTAGTGATGCTGCACCAATAACTCCGGCATCATTACCTAAGCGTGCTAATTTTAATTGTGTTGAAGAACGAACTGTAGAGAAGGCATATTGTTGATAGTACTTGTTAACACGGTCTAACAAGAAATCACCAGCAGCTGAAACTCCACCACCGATAACAATGCTTTCTGGGTTCAAAGTATTAGCTAGGTTACCTAATGCTAATCCAAGTAAGTGTGAAACACGGTCAACAACACGCAATGCTAATACATCACCATTTTTAGCAAGATCGAATACAAGCTTAGAAGTAATATCTTGTCCATCATCTGTTTGTGTCTTTAATTCTGATTCGCCAGAGAATTCTTCTGCCATATCACGAGCAACGTGAACAACACCAGTTGCACTAGCGTATTGTTCTAGACATCCACGTTTACCACATGTACATAAGTAGCCATCTGGTTCAACCGTAACGTGACCAATTTCACCAGCTGCCCCAGCAACACCATGAAGTAATTCACCACCGGCGATAAGTCCACCACCGATACCTGTACCAAGAGTTACAAAAGAAACATCGTTTCCGTTTTCTCCAGCACCCTTCCAGCGTTCACCTAATCCAGCAACGTTAGCATCGTTATCTAACGCAAACTTGATACCTGTACCTTTTTCGATTTCATCTTTAACGTTTTGTGTTTTCTTCCAGTTTAAGTTAAAGGCACCAATAACAGTTCCTTTATCACGATCAACTGTTCCGGGAGTTCCCATTCCAATACCAACAAATTGATCTTTGTCCATCTTATAAAGGTCTAAGTGATGATTAATTGAATCAACAATGTCTGGTACGATATGTGATCCTTCATCAAGAATGTTTGTTTCAACACTCCATTTTTGTTGTACATCACCATTTTCGGTTAAAATAGCAAACTTGATTGTTGTTCCACCTAAATCGACACCAATTAACTTACGTTCCATGTTACTAATTCCTCCATTAAATGTTTTTATTTGGATGTTTCTCTCGAAGCTCTTCAATATGATATTCCCGGCGCAATACCAAGATGGCCTTCATATACTGGTCATCTGGAACGACTCCTGCTTTATGTAAATTCTGTAATTCAATTCGCATCAAATCAATATCCCATTTACGTTTTCCAACATAAACGAAAATCCCAAATTTTTTTAAAAGTTGCTGCACATCATAAAGTGTTCTCATAACATCATCTCAGTCAATTATCCCAGAATATATGCTAGATGTAAACGCTAAATTAACGTCCATCCGCTAATTATTATTAATACTAAAACACTAGTAATTCGCTTCCAATTTGAAACCTTTCCAAACTTCGGAAAACCTATTGCGTAGCTTAATAGGAATCCCCCAATTAGGCCTCCAATATGAGCGAATATATCAATTCCTGTTCCAAAAAAGCTTCCAACCAAACCTAGCCCGATGAATAGTAACATTTGTTGTCCCATTCCACGAAATAGTGGTTGATTAGGATACTGTTCAGCTAGCATCAACCAAATCCCAATAATTCCAAAAATGGCTCCACTGGCTCCAATCGAAACTGTATTTGGATTAGACAATTGAATACTAATCAAATTACCAAAAATACCAGAAAGCATGTAAATGATAAAAAATTTAAAATGACCAATTACTCTTTCCAAAATTCTTCCAATAAAGTACAACATCACCATATTTAAAGTAATATGTTCAATTCCACTATGAAGAAATAATGAGGTAATCAAGGTGTCATAGCCACTACCACTTTTAACTACTGCCGGTATTAACCCACCAAAGTTAATTAGAACATTAATATTAGAACTACCACCACTGAAAAACATTAATACAAAAACAATCACGTTAATTAAAACTAAACCAACCGTTACATAAGGTTGGCTTTGTAGTTCATTAATTCTATTTTTCATAAACCACACCATCTTTAGAAATGATTTGTTCTAAGTCGATATCAAATCCATCAACCGGCCATTCAGGTTTCTCTAGCAATTGTGGCGTAAGAGCTAATCCAACAGTTTTGCCATTATAATCAGCCAGATAGCGATCATAATAACCAGCACCAAAGCCCACTCTAAAACCTGTTTTAGTCTCAAATCCCAATCCTGGAACCACAATTAGATCGATTTGCTCAGGTTCAACTGTATCTTCACCTACTGGCTCTAATATGCCAAACTTTGTTCGTTCTAATCGTGTATTCGCAGTTAACGCATTAAAAAACATTTTACGACCGGCGATTGTTGTACGTGGCACAACAATAGTTTTATTCTCTAACTGAGCTTGTTGAATGACCGGTTTGGTATCAAATTCCAAGTCATCACTCAGTGTTGTTGCAACTGTTTGAGCACTTTTCCAAGATTCTGACTGAAATAACGAATCTAAGATTTGTTTAGACTCCATTTTACGATTATCAGTCGAGAATTCTTTAAGCGCACTAATCTGTTTAACTCGAAAATCTTTCTTATTCATATGGATATCACACCTAAAAGTAAACAAAAATCCGAGACAAAACTAAGTTTTGTCCCGGCTATTTTTGAGTTATTTTGTTTCGCGATGTAAAGTAACTTTACGATCACGTGGGCAATACTTATTCAATTCCAAGCGATCTGGATTGTTACGCTTGTTCTTGCTTGATAGGTATTGTCGATTATGACATTCTGTACATTCTAATGTAATGTGCACGCGCATTGAAATGACCTCCAATATGTTTCATATATAATCTCTAAAATCGTTAACGATAATATGTTACCACGTTTATGACTAATTGACTAGTGTTGATTACCGACTATTTAAATTTTGAGCCGCACTAGTTGAAGTTGCCTTAGTTGGATTCTTTAAAGTTGACTTGTCTTGAACAAGCTTCCAATAGGCTTTATAAATCTCTTTAGCTGCATCCATATTGTTATCTTCAGCATCTAATCCTAATCCTGGCAAAGCGAGGGCTACAACAACGTCGGGGTCATTTGATGGAGCAAATGAGGCTAATGATAATGTAACCGTAGAATGTCCATTAGTTGTTGTTTGTGCTGTACCAGTCTTAGCCGAAATTCCTGGAGAAATACCAGCAAGCGGTCCACCGGTCTTATACTTATTGTTACCATGAACAACATCATATAATCCTTGCTTTACGACTGCACGTTGAGCAGCGCTTTCCTTGACGTAGTTTAATACGTTAGGTGTCGTTGTGTTTTCAACTGCTCCCAACTGACCATCACTTTGAGAACCACGAATTTGTCCAACAATTCTTGGAGCAACACGGTAACCACCATTGGCAATAGTTGACATGTATTGAGCAACTTGAATTGTTGTATAGGCATCGTAGTTACCAAATGAAAGATCCAATGCTTTACCAATATTAGCAAAACCTGTTGGTCCCTTAAATCCTGAAGACTCACCTGGTATATCAATACCAGTCTTAGTTCCTAAACCAAACTGTTCAAAGTAACCACGCATCTTATTGAAAACCATTGGGTTCATCCCAGCCAATCCCTTACCAGAAGCATAAGTGAATCCGCCCTCTTTCATAGCTAACTGCATCATGTAAGAGTTAGATGAAACTTGTAAGGCTGTTGGTGCATCAACAGCCATATTGGCATTACCATCATGATTAAACCATGAACCTTTTGATCCAGTTCCAGCAAGCTTAATTGGTTCATCGGTCAAAACATTATTTTCAGGAGTAATAACCCCATCCATTAACGCACCCGAGACCATAGCACCCTTCACAACTGATCCCATAACAATCGGTTCATTAATCGTACCTAAAGCATTAGTTGTTATTTTACCATCACTAGGTGAACGGTCGACACCTGCCATTGCATAAATGGCTCCTGTTTTGGGGTTCATAACGACCGCATAACCACCCGTTGACTCACCACCAGCACTTTGAACCGTATCATGCATAATCTGTTGAACTTTGTCTTGAAACTTAGCGTTGATAGTTAGAACTAAGTTATCACCCTTTTTACCAGCGTACTTTTCAACTCGCTTAGTAATTTGATTGCTGGAATTTAGTTCTACCTGTGTCTGAGATTTAGAACCTCTTAAAATTGGTTCATATTGTTGTTCTAAATAGCTTTGACCGACACTGTCATTTCGAGCATAACCTTGAGCAAGCAAAGTATTAACTTGATCACTAGGAAGTCCGGACTTAGAACTAGAAACCGTTCCGGTCAAAGACTTTACGCCATTTCCTTCAGGATAACTACGTGTCCAACTCGTTCCAACCTTAACACCTGGCATCTCCGATAGATGTTCACCAATTTCAGAAAGTTCACGTCCTGTAACATCACTTTCTTTAATATAAATAGTTGATAATTGATAGGCACCATCCATTAGTGTATAAATTCGTGCCGCATTTTTTTGACTACTTGTTAACTTAACGTTGTCTTTTTTAACAAGATCTACTGCTTTATTAAATTGAGCTTTTGGTCCTAGCTCACTCTTATTTGAAATCTTAGCCATGTATTTCTTTAAAGTAGTTGGATTAGCTAACAAATATTGAGCAATATTAGTATCAGTTAAATTTGTATCTCCAACATTTAAATACTCACCTAATGTATTGGCAGTTTTATATACGTCAGATGATAGTGTTCCGACACCTTTTGTATACAGAATGGCTTGGTGAGAGTCATTTCCTACCAGTACACGACCAGTTGAATCATAAATCATTCCTCGTTGAACATTACCAGTCTCAATCGTATTGTCTGTTCGGTCTACCTCTGCCTGAAACTTTGATCCATACAATACCTGTAGATAACCTAATTGCCCCACCAGAAGCAATAGGAGTGCAAATACAATGAAAAATATCAAGTTTAATCGAAAGGGTAGCTCAGACTTACGTTGTTGATTGTACTTTTCTCTCTTCATAGTCGTCGAAGCTCCTTAATAATCACTTTGTTAATCATACCAAAAAAAAGCACTTCTTACTATGTAAAGAAACGGTTTTTACCGCATCTTATGATATGCTATTAATACATAGTTGGAGGCCTCATAATGCCAGAAAATAACCATTCAAAATCTAAAAAACTTTTTTTATTTGGTAGTTTTTTTGTACCATTTTTAATATTAATTCTTTACTTTTTTTCACGTCAAATGTTTCCATTTGGCAATTCCAGTTTATTAACTGTAGATATGGGACAGCAATATGTAGAATTCTTTGCTTATTTTAGACACGCAATTCTACATGACCCTCTGAGTATCTGGTATTCGTTCTCTAAAGGCCTCGGCGGTGAAATGACTAGTACATGGTCATATTATCTGATGAGTCCCTTGAACTTAGTTTTACTATTATTTCCACGCGGTACAATTACTGCTGGAATTATGCTGGTAACTCTTCTTAAATATAGTTTAGCAAGTCTTTCTTTCTACTGGATGCTAACTAAGTTATTCAAATTAAATAATTTAATTATGCTCAGTGCATCTGTAGCATATAGTTTATCTGGTTTTGCAATTGCTAATCAACTTAATCTTTTGTGGCTAGATGCCCCGATTATTCTTCCACTGATAATACTTTCATTAATCTGGCTGGTTGATAAGCATATCAAAAGATTCTTTATCATTTCAATGACTGTCATGCTTATCGTTAACTATTACATGGCTTTTATGATTGCAATTTTTAGTTTAATCTTTTTCTTATGGTATGTAACTAAAGAAAACTTTCAAAAAAGTATCAAAGCATTTTTAATTAGCTGGGTAAGTATTATCGGATTAAGTGCTTGGTTATGGATGCCAACATTATGGACGTTATTACAGAGCAAGGCTAATTATACTGAAACAACCCTAAAATGGTCGTTTGAATACTTTCCACTGAATATGTTAACCAAGCTCATAACTGGTGCCTTTAGTTTCCATCAAATGTCCGATGGTTTGCCCAACATCTATATTGCAAGTTTCTTTTTAATTAGTTTTATTACTTACTTCTTCAATACAAAAATTAATTTAAAAACCAGACTTAAGACTGCCTTAGTTACATTGTTTCTGATCATCTCACTTTGCTTTGCTCCATTAGATTTAGTTTGGCATGCAATGCAATTCCCCTGGTGGTATCCTTACCGCTTTAGTTTCATTTTTATTTTTTGGATGATTTTGATTGCATGCAAAAATTTGGAGGTTGGTTCACCCAAGATTTGGATTAGCTCACTAATTACGGTACTAACTTTTATTTTAGTAATTGGTACAAGCTTAATTGCACTCAGAAAAAATGGTGACTATCTATCAATAAATCAAATCGTTATCTCTGGTGTATTTATCTTAACCACCTTGGTATTTATTTCAACTTTTAACAATAGCCAAACCAAAACTTGGCCGGTTGCTTTAATTATTATGTCTTTTGTTTTTATTGATGTGGGAACTAACCTTTTCCTATCATTAAACAAAATTGCTTATGTTACTCAATCTGAGTTTTCTAATTATTCAGATGCATTGACTACTAATATCAATTCAATCAAAAATATTGATTCTAGCGGATTCTATCGCATTGGAACTTCATATCTCAGAACTAAAGATGATCCAATGCAAGCCAACTATAATGGTGGCTCTCATTTTAGTTCGTCACTTGAAACAAATCAGATTAATGCACTTGGAACCCTCGGACAACCGGTAAGTTCCGGAAATGCTTCGTATATTAATGGATCACTCGTTACAGATGCTCTGCTGAACTTTAAATATTGGAGTATTAATAATGGTCAATCAATCGGAAACCCATTACCAACTGCTAGCGTCCGACAGGACCTTCAATACTATTCTAAGATTTCAGGAACTAACTTCGCCAATACTTATCAGAATCCCTATGCACTCGGACTAGGTTGGGCTTCCAGTAATCGAATAAATCATATTACAACTTTTAAACCGATCGATTACCAAACCGATTTATTAAATAAAGCTTTATCCGGAGATCCGAAAGATCCATTATTCACATACGTTAAGTACTTTAAAATTGTTTATCATAATGTAAATATGCCTCAAAAACTAAATGATGCTTTTTTGACTAAGCAAGATTTAGGTAAACCTGCTTCTGTTGATGTGACTTTTACACCAACAACCAAGAACCCAACGTATATGACATTAGGAACCGGTTTATCGCATAAGAATGTTGATATCATTGTTAACGGCCATCATTTCACTGAAAATGCAGAATTCAGAAAAACAATTACAATGGCGATTGCTAGCAATAGTAAATCTAAACCGGTTAAGATAACCTTTAACCTCAAGAAGAGTTCTTTGTTATTAAACGATTTAAGTTTTAATGAGTTGCACATTTCAAGCTTTAAACAAACAATTAGCAAATTAAAACAGCATACTTTAAAAATTCGGCATCACTCGTCGATTAATATTGTTGGCACACTTAAAACAACTAAAGATCAACCTAATCTATTTACATCAATTCCTTATTCCGATGGTTGGAAAGTATTTGATAATGGACATCAAGTTACCTCAATCAAAAGCGGTCGTTATTTCTTAGGTGCTAAGCTTAATCCAGGAACACATCATTTGAAATTGATCTACATTCCGCCCTATCTAATAATCGGAATTGTAATTTCTGTTCTCACGCTTTTGATCACAATCTTAATTTATAAAAGATAGGCAACAAAAAAATCCAATTCACAATAATGTGAATTGGATTTTTTGTATTATTTAACAGATAAAATCTTAACTTGCATTGCTCCAGCAGGAGTTGCAATTGAAACTTCGTCACCTTTTCGTTTGCCTAGCAAGGCTTTAGCGATTGGAGAATCATTAGAGATCTTTCCGGCCATTGGATCAGCTTCAGCTGCACCAACGATAGTATATTCTTCTGGTTCTTCATCAGGAAGTTCTTTAAACTCAACTGTCTTGCCAAGAGATACTTCATCTTTATCAACATCGTTATTGTTGATGATTTCAGCATTGTGAAGCATGTTTTCAATCGTACTAATACGACTTTCCACCATACTTTGTTCATCTTTAGCTGATTCATATTCTGAGTTTTCAGATAAATCACCAAAACTACGAGCAATCTTAATTCGTTCAATAACTTCTGGACGAGTTTTTGTTTTTAATTCTTCAAGTTCTTCTTCTAACTTGTTTTTTCCTTCTTCAGTCATAGGAAAAGTTTTTTCTTCAGCCATTCTTTCACCTCTTAGTATTTATTATAATGTGTGTCGCGACCATCCTCAGAAAGAATGTCTCTCACTTTAGTTACTAATAAATCAATTGCAACTGTATTTTGTCCACCTTCTGGAACTATGATATCAGCGTAACGTTTCGTTGGTTCGATAAACTGATGATACATAGGCTTCACAGTCGTTAGATACTGAGTAATGATTGAATCTAATGTTCTACCGCGTTGTTCCATATCACGACGGATTCGACGAATAATTCTAATATCATCGTCCGTATCAACGTAAACTTTGATATCTAACATATCACGAATACGCTCATCATCTAGAATCAAAACGCCTTCTAAAATAATCACATCGCGTGGCTCTTGTAATACAGTTTCTGCGCTTCTGGTTGACTCCTGATAATCATACACCGGAATTTCAATTGATTGATTCTGCTTTATTTCCATCAGATGTTCCACTAATAAATCAGTGTCAAAAGCAAGTGGATGATCATAATTGACTGCTGCACGTTCCTCCATTGTCATTTCAGCTTGATTCTTATAATAAGAATCCTGTTGAATAACAGAGATAGAGTGCCCAGACAACTGATCATAGATCTTTTTACTTACAGTAGTTTTTCCGCTACCTGAACCACCGGTTACTCCGATAATAATGGGATTATGTGTTGTGCTCATTTATAAATATCCTCGTTATTTACCTTCTGGATTATACTTGCTAACAGCTTCGTTAAATGAATTAATATCCTTGTAGAATAAGACATCACCAACATTGTATTTAGATCCTGGAACCTTCTTAGTAACAGCAAAGAAGAACATATTGCCGTCTCCACGATCCGCATTGACAATCGCCATCACTGATCCTTCACCTGGATTATCAACAGGCCCTGGTGGGAATCCTGGGTTAACACGGGTATTGTATGGACTAGTACTCTTCAAATCTGATTGACTCAACAATTGAGTAGCAGATTTTTTAACAGCATATCTAGTAGAAACATCCGAACCTAAAGTTTCGCCCTTATCGATTCGGTTTAAGAATACCCCGGCAATTTTGGCACGATCTTGTTCTTTGCTACCTTCCATTTCAACTAATGATGCAATACTTAATGCTTCTTGTACGGTTAAGTTATTGCTCTTAAGTTTAGAATAGTAAGGTTTAAGAATTGCATCCTCTTTACCAACCATTTGTGTAACCAAATCCTTTAGACTTGAATCTTTTTGAATTGGATAAACAGCTGGGAATAGATATCCTTCAAGTCGGTATCTAACGTCCTTAGCTTTCATTGCTGAGCCAAGTAAATCAGGATACTTCTTAGCAAGACTACTAATAAAGGATTGATCCTTCATCAAATCTTTGAATTCGCCTTTCTTAAAATGACCACCCTTATCAATGGAATCTGAAATTTGGTCGATCATTTCACCTTCACGAATCAAAATCTTAGGACCGTTAACCAAAATAGGTTGAGCGGCGCCACCCTTTTGTAAGCGAGTTGCGACTTGGTTTAAGGTCATCGAAGGCTTCAAAACATAATACCCAGCCTGGAAGTTGTTCAAATTATGTGACTTAGCATAATAATTAAAAACTGAACCACTCTTAACAACTTTTTTATCTTGTAAGATAGAACCCACTTGTCTAGGAGCTGCTCCGATTGGAACATTAACTTCAATTTGTTGATTACTGTTAGGATTCATTGGTTGCATCGCAGAGTTGAAATATCTATAACCAAGGAAAACTGTTACAGCAACAACCGCAATTAGAATACCAATAACCCATTTTATAATACTAGGACTATTTTGAGGACGAGGCGCATTCATTCTTGAACGGCTTCGACTCATATTATTATCGTCGTTATTCACGCTAAATTCCTCCATACGTAATTACACATCTAGGCTATTATACAAAACATTTACCAATCCTGCATTATCGTAACAGAATTTTAAACATCACCTAATGGTTACACCTAATTCAGTTTTTAGTTGTTCGACTAGTGATTCAAATTCTTGATTAACAACTTCTTCTTGCAAGGTTGCTTTAGAATCTTGATAAGTTAGTTGATAACCCAATGATTTCTTACCTGATGGCAAGTGACTGCCATTGTACACATCAAACAAGTTGATATTTACAAGGAATTTTTGTTTTGAACTATTAATTACATCTAAAATGTTTTGATTTGTAACATCTTCATCCACCAGTAATGCCATATCACGAGAAATACTTGGGAACTTAGAAATCATTTCGTAATGTTGACGTACTTTAGGTTGAGCGATAAGTGTCGACAAGTTAAGCTCAAAAACATATGTTTCAGAAATCTTATATGCTTTTTGCGTCTCAGGATGAACTTGTCCCACAAAACCGATGTATTGATCATCAATAAAGATGTTAGCAGTGCGTCCTGGATGCATTTCTGGATATTGATCTGTTGCACGGTATTGAACAGCACCATTCAAATTAAGGTTTTGAAGATATTGATCTACTACACCCTTCATTTGGTAGAAATCTACTTTTTCATCCTTGTTAATCCAACTACTATCAATAAGTGAACCAGTAATTGCTCCAGCAATATGTTCAATTTCAGTTGGTTGAACATTATCACCAGCTTTTTTAAATACGCGTCCTTGTTCATATAGAGCAATGTTATCAACCGAACGTGCTTCATTATAAGCAATGTCATCAAGTAATCCTGAAATCAAACTCATTCTTAAGGCTTCATGGTCTTTAGTCATTGGCCAATCAACCTTAACAGTTTCGCCGTCTGCCATAATAAAATGACGAGCTTTATCAATTGTCGTCAAGCCATAGCTCATGGCTTGGTTCAATCCAAGACCCTCTAGGGTTGTTCTTGAATCACGAATAATCTTTTGTGTATCAGTTAGACTGCCAATTGTTGTTGGTCCCACTGGTAATGTAGATGGCAAATTATCATATCCATAAATTCGAGCAATCTCTTCTAATAAATCAGCTTCGATAGAAATATCCCAGCGACGAAGTGGTGCTACAACGTTAAAGTTACCATTTACTTCATCCAAATCGTATTCAAATCCAAGACGATCAAAGATGTCTCCAACTTCATCAGCACTTAATTCAGTGCCCAATACTTTATTAATACGCACTAAACTAATTTTGATTTGTTTTTCTTCTGGAATAACTTCATTTCCCACAACCGTGTTTTGAGAAATTTGACCATTACCAAGTTGAGCCATCATTGTAGCAGCTTCATCTAAAGCATTATCAATAGAAGAAAAATCAATTCCACGTTCAAAACGTGTTGCGGCTTCACTGTGTAAAACATGGTAACGAGCTGTTTTACGGACTAAGATTGGATCAAAGATAGCAGCTTCAAGTGCCACCGTCTTAGTTCCATCACTAATTTCTGAATCCATTCCTCCCATCACACCGGCAAGTGCAACAGGAACATCACCAGATTTAATTAACAAATCATCTGCACGAAGATCGCGTTCTTCACCATCTAAGGTTGTAAACTTAACATTTTCGCCAGCCTTATCAACAGTAATAGTTTTTTCTGGTAATTGATCGTAATCAAACGCATGTAAAGGTTGACCATACTTAAGCATAATGTAGTTTGTAACATCCACTAAATTGTTAATTGGTCGAATTCCAGCCTTCATAAGACGTTTTTGTAACCAAAATGGACTATCTTCCACAGTTAAGTTATTAATAACCTTCATTTTATAGACTGGTGCAAATACAGGATCACTGACTTTCACACTGATCTGTTCGTTACTATCTTGATCTGATTGATCTGAATCAGATGGAACGATTGATTCAAATGTCACATCTTCATTCAAGATGGCACCAATCTCAGTAGCATTTCCATTCATACTAAACATGTCACCACGATTTGGTGTGATATCTGTATCAATCACATCGTCATCCATGCCAAGTGCTTCCATGACTGAGTCGCCAGGTTCTACACCACTATCAGCTGGGAAAACATAGATCCCATCAACATAATCCTTAGGAACAACAGCATCATCAAAACCAATTTCTTGTAGAGCACAAATCATTCCGTTTGAAGGAACACCACGCATCTTACTACGTTTAATTTTAACGTTGTCTTTAATTCGAGAACCGTGCATTGCAACGATTACATCTTGATCTGCGGCAATGTTAGGTGCACCACATACGATTTGGATGGGTTCTTCTTCACCAACATCAACTTGAACAATGTGTAAATGATCTGAATCTGGGTGCATTTCAACTTCTAAAGTGTGACCCACTACAATTTTTTTCAATTTGTAGTCTAATCGTTTAACAGAATCCACTTCAACAGCTGTTCGTTCAATTTTTTCTGCTAAATCCTTAGGCTCAATGTTTAAATCTAAATATTCTGATAACCATTCGTATGATAACTTCATTGTTTAACCTCGCTTATTGAATTGTGAAAGGAATCTAACATCGTTCAAATAGAAATTACGAATGTCATCAACTCCGTATCTAAGCATTGCAAATCGATCAGGTCCGAGTCCAAAGGCAAATCCGCCATAAACTTCAGGATCTACACCAGCCATTTTCAATACATTAGGATGTACCATTCCGGCACCTAAAACTTCAATCCAGCCGGTATATTTACATACTTTACATCCCTCACCCATACAATTAAAACACGTCACATCTGCTTCAACTGATGGTTCAGTAAATGGGAAGTAACTTGGACGTAAACGAACTTCAAATCGATCGCCAAAGAGCTCTTGAGCAAGAGTTTCCAAAGTTCCCTTCAAATCACCCATGGTAATATGCTTATCAATCACAAGTCCTTCGATCTGATGGAATTGATGTGAATGAGTAGCATCATCGGTATCACGACGATATACAACACCTGGTGAAATCATCTTTAGAGGACCTTTTGAAAAATCATGTTTCTCCATTGTACGGGCTTGAACGGGTGAAGTTTGTGAACGCATCAAGATTTCGTCTGTAATATAGAAAGTATCTTGCATATCGCGAGCGGGATGATCTTTAGGTAAGTTCATCATTTCAAAGTTATAGCGATCGGTTTCAACTTCAGGGCCTTCCACAACTTGGTATCCCATACCTAAGAATAAATCTTCAATGTTATCAATAATCTGTTGAATAACATGTGGATTTCCTTGAGCAACTGGTTTACCAGGTAATGTAACATCAATACTTTCTCGTTTGAGTTTTCGTTCCAAATGAGCTTGTTCTAGCTCTGAGCGACGTTTCTCAATTGTTTCGGTTAAATTATCGCGAACTTCATTGGCAAAGGAACCAACTTTTGGTCGTTCTTCCTTACTTAACTCACGCATTCCACGTAATACTTCAGTAATTGGGCCTTTTTTACCCAATAGATTAACTCGAACTTCATTCAATTTAGACAAATCAACAGTTTCTTTGATGTCTTTCAAGCTTTTTTGTTCAAGATCTCGTAATTGATCTTCTAAACTCATACTAACTTCCACCTTTCCAAAATAAAAAACGCCCTTTAAAATAAAAGGGACGTTTTAAACGCGGTACCACCCTTGTTTGCTGTTAAGCACACTCGGTAACCACATACGGGCGGTCAACCCAATTTTTTTATCATTTATACAAAGCGAATTCGTTGCAACGTTATCACACTCTTCTCAATCAATAGAATGCATCCCTGTAAAACGCCAAACCAACTACTACTCTTCGTTCTTACTTCAACATCTTACCTAATATAGGCTTTAACGTCAAATTAGTGAAGATACCACTTACTTCAATCTTCACATTTTTCAACGCTAACAGTCTAAATCGGGTAAATAAGACTGATTCTTCCGCCTAACTACGAAACCCAAACGATTCCAAGTACGAATCATCTGGGTTTCTATGTTATGCTCAGAACCAAAACGTCTTATTTACCTCTCTCAAATTAGTACCAGCAATCCGCAAACTCGTGCACGGTTTCCATAACTGGACGTAATGCTTCACCACGTTCAGTAAGTTGATATTCAATCAAAGCTGAGTCTTTGTAGGTCTTACGTTCAACAAGTCCTTCTTTTTCGAGATTCTTTAAACGTTCAACCAAAACTCGATCACTGCATTTATTAACACTGTGAGCTAAGTTCTTGAATCGTTGGGGGCCTTCATTTAAAAGCACTTCTAAAATCAAACCATTCCACTTCTGTCCTAAAATTTCAAAAGTCTTTTCAAACTTTGGACAAAGAGAAAAATCTTCTTGTGTTGTTTCCATTGATTGCATAACAATCCACCTCTTGTTTTAATCCGTTAATTACAATATTAATTAAATTTAGCTAACTTTACTTGGAACTTCTTTCTGAGATGTCCAAAATATTCTTGAACAGCCTGTACATCATCTACCACTGAAACAATCGTACTTTCAGCGTACTTAGGAAACGCAATAGTTGCGCCCCACATATGTTTTAAAATAATATCTTTTTCTTTTGGTGACAACGTTGTGATCTTCTCAGCATTGCGAAGTGCAACACGGGGATGAATATAAGCGTGTGTGCCTAATTCAAATTTAGTTGTACGCCAATCATAGTAGAACAAATCATGAAGCAAACCTGCTCGTGCAACTGACTTATAGTCCAGATGCAGCCTTTTTGCAATTCGATAACTTTCATAGGAAACATCAATAGAATGTTCTAAACGTGTTCCATTGTGATGTTGGGTGTAGTTGTTTAGTTTTTGAACCTCTTTAGTGTTTAATAAATCCGAAACAAGACTAATATACTCACGATCATTTTTCCAATCAGTTAAGCTCATCCAAAGACTCCTCTTTTTCTTTAAGTACACACATGATACAAGCTGTACAAAACAAAATCAAAGATTATTAACTATTGATACCAATTCGTAATATATTCGTTACAGAGTGAACATCAAAACTCCGGCAGCAATTGCAACATTTAAAGATTCAGCCTGACCTTTAATAGGAATATATAAATTCTTAGTTGTTGCTTGAGCAATTTCAGGAGTCATTCCATTACCTTCATTACCAACAATAACTGTAAAGTCATCCGAAGCTATAGCATCCTGATAATCAATTGCATCTTGGTCTAACAATGAGCCATAAGTCTCGTGATGTTGAACCTTACTCTCTTGAATCCAATCTAAAAGATTCGTTCGAACGATTTGAATATGAAATTGACTACCTTGCATAGATCTTAGAATTTTTGGATTATAGATATCTGCAGTTCCAGCTCCTAATACAACACCCGCATAGCCAGCAGCATCAGCCGTTCTAATCATCGTTCCAATATTTCCTGGATCTTGAACGTTATCTAATCCCAACCATTTACCGTCCAAATCTTTAGGAATTGTATTTTGATTTTGATCAATTAATCCAATCAAAAAGATTCCTTGACTATGAACGGTATCACTCAAATGGTTTGTAACAGCATCGTCTATAACAATCAATTTATCTGAATCAATGTCTGTTAACCAGTCTTCTTCAGCATATTCTTCATTAATAACGATGTAATCGTAATCGATGCTTGCTTGAAGTGCCTCTTGAACTGGATGACGTCCTTCTAAAAGATATTGACCAAATTTTTTACGACCATGTGTTGTTCGTAATTTAACCCAGTCTTTAATTTTACTATTTTTTATCGATGTAATTTTTTCCATAGTTGTTCAAAACTCCTTTATATCAGTGTTGATTATAACATATCAAAGGGTAATCCATGTTAATATACTAAATGAGGTGATTAATTATGAAATCTGTTCATTTAAGAGCGATTGGACGTGTTCAAGGCGTCGGATTTCGATATATGACAAAAATGGTTGCTGACCAATTAAAAGTTACTGGTTGGGTTAGAAATTCTATGGACGGCTCTGTGGAAATTGAAGCACAGGCTGAAGATGCAGTGTTAGATCAATTTGTTCAAAAAATTCGATCTTCACCCTCTCCATCCGGAAAAGTCACAAGATTATCCGTTTCTGAAATACCTAATTTTTCACAAAAAGGTTTTATAGTTAAATACTGATTACGGTTGAAAATATGCTACTAATCAAGTATAGTTTTGGTTGTATTTCTGTTTTATGAAGGGACTTATATTAATGAAAAAACTTAAACAGGTTTCAACCATAACTTTAATTTCAAGTTTGGCTCTTTTCCTTTCAGGATGTGTCCAACGAACAAAGTCTGGTAAACCGTACGGAATTATTTACGATACCCTTGCTGTTCCAACTCAACACGTAATGAATGCTTTAGCGCAATTCATCGGTGGTCGAGATGGTTATGGTTGGGCAATCATCTTAGTAACATTTATTGTACGACTCATTTTGTTGCCTCTTATGATTAATCAATCAAGAAAAGCAACTATCCAACAAGAAAAAATGGCGTTTATTCAACCACAGATGAAGGTATTACAAGATCGAAATAAGAATGCCTCTTCTCCTGAAGAAAAGAACGCGGTTAGTCAAGAAATGATGGCCTTGTACAAGGATAACGGGGTTAGCATGACCGGTGGAATTGGTTGTCTTCCAATTTTGATTCAGTTACCTGTCTTTGCTGCTTTATATGCAGCTATTCAGTATTCACCTGAATTACACACAAATGTAAACAGCCACCTATTCTTAGGAATAATCAATCTAGCAACTTCTAAAACTAGTTTGATTTTGGCAGCTTTATCATTTGCAATGTACTTACTTCAAGGTTGGTTAGGTACAATCGGCATTCCTGAAGCACAAAAGAAAACCATGCAATCAATGATGATTGTTAGTCCATTGATGATTTTCTTCTTCACCTTTAGTGCTCCTGGTGGTCTTGGCCTTTACTTCTTCGTTGGTGGTATCTTTGCTTGTATCCAAACTTTAATTATTAATTTCTATCGTCCACGGATTAAAGCAAGTATTCAAGCCGAAATGAAAAAGAATCCACCTAAGATTGTTGAACCAACAGGACCAGTTGATTTAAATGATGTAGAAACTACATCTGACGAACCAACTGAAAATGCTCCAGAAACAGATAGCAAGCCAGTAGAATCAAATCCGTCAAATCATGATAATACATCAAATGATCATCGACGAAATGCTGGTAAACAAAGACACCACAAAGACTAATAACAATTNATTCAGAAAATTTTCTGAATGGCTTTTTTGACCTATTGATCTTTTTTAACATGTTTCATAATTGGTAACTGAATTCGGAAAATCGAGCCATGTCCTACAGAACTCTCAAGCGAAATAGTTCCACCATATTCCTCAATCAAGCGTTGAGCAATCGAAAGGCCTAATCCATTACCACCCTTGTCCCTACTACGGGCTTTATCAACTCTATAGAAGCGATTAAAGACTTGTTTAGCACTTTCCTCTGAAATTCCTTCTCCAAAGTCCTGCACCGCAAATTCAACTGCTTGTGATGTACTAGAAGCCGATAAATGAATTTCCTTGCGATCAACTGAATACTTAACCGCGTTGTCCAGTAGAATAATCAAAACTTGTTCCAAATGATTACGATAAATCTGAACGATTGGATTTCCTTCAATATCGTTATCCAAGTTAAAGGTGAAATCTGGGTGAATCATTTTAAAATCATTGAAAACCTGCGTAAATAATTTCACAACATCAGTTGTTTCATTTGCATAGTTTATTTCAATTTGATCAGCACGTGTTAAATCTAACATTTCAGAAACCAAACTTTTCATTCGCTGTGTTTCCTCTAACGAAGATTCAATTGACTCTGCTAGAATCTGAGGATCATCTTTTCCCCAACGATTTAGCATCTTTAAGTGTCCCTCAATTACAGCAACTGGAGTCCGTAATTCATGAGAAACATCTTCAACGAATTGACGCTGCTGATCAATATAACGTTGCATCCGATCAATCATGTTATTGAATTCATCGGCTAAATCAGATAATTCATCATTTTGGTTAAGTTTTGGGATTCGAGCGTCGGTTTGAGGATCATTTCCTAATTCAACCATCGTATCGTGAACTAAGTTAATTGGTCGTAATAGATAAGCCGCTAGTGCATAACCAAAGATTGAAATAATTAAAAGAATTAACAGCGTGGATAATCCGAATACCCAGATCAAACGATGATAAGTGCTCGAGTACTCTCTCATGGTATCTACAACTTGCACAAAGCCGATTTTCTTACCATTACGGTCAAAAAGCGCTGTCCGACCAACTAAATAGTTATTATGGTTCACTCGTTCCATTCGAATATTTCGAGTAGATGGAAAAACAAAATCCACCTTGGGTTGTTTAGATGAAAACAAGGTGCTCCCCTGCATATCATAAACTGAAACAATGATATCTTGACGAGATAAACTAGCAATCAAACTATTACTATAAGGTCCAATACTATCAGAAGGTGATTTACTAACACCGTGATCTGGTCGTAAAATTTGGACTGATTTTTGATCAATTTTCTGAATACCTTGTAAACGACTAGATACCAAATTCATAGTTGATTCAACCCGGCTGTGTTCTTGGCTATATGCTGAGTTAGCAATTACACGAAAAATAAAAAAAGAAAACAGGCCAAAGATTAGAAGCACTCCTACTCCAGTTCCCATCGCCCATTTCCATTTTAAAGAAATTCTTCGTGGTGTTTTCAGAAGTCTTTCTTCATTTTCCATTGATTATGTCCTCATAACGTATCCAGTACCACGAACAGTCTGGATATAACTTGGTCGGCCATCAACGTCAATTTTATTTCTTAGATAACGAATATAAACATCAACAACGTTAGTTTCAACTCCGTCATCTACACCCCAAACTTTATTAAGCAAAGTTTCACGTGATTGAACCACATTAACGTTTTCCATCAATAATAATAATAATTCATACTCACGCTTAGTTAAGTTGATTACTTCATCATTACGACGAACTACACGATTTTCTTTTTCAATCACAATATCTTGAAATTCAACCTTTGTTTGATGAAATTCAGAATCTTCTGTTTCCAAATCAACTCGCCGAAGTACGGCGCGAAGACGTGCTAGTAATTCTTCAATCGCAAATGGCTTCACAATATAGTCATCTGCTCCATGATCTAATCCTGAGACACGATCAATAACAGAGTCACGGGCAGTCATCATAATAATTGGCGTAATTTTTTCACGTCTAATTCTACGGCAAACTTCAATTCCGTTAATTTCAGGTAACATTAAATCTAATAAGATACCGTCAAAATCTTCATTTAAAGCAGCTTCTAATCCTGTACGACCATTGTATTGAACCTCAACATCGTAACCTTCATGTTGCAATTCAAGTTCAACAAATCGAGATAGGCTTTTTTCGTCTTCAATAATCAATATTCGACTCATTTTTACGCTCCATAATTAAAAAATTTTAATACTCACATTGTTAAATTCTAACATTAAATATTTAATTTGCCTAGAGTACAAAAAAAGAGCCCTTTTGGACTCTTCTTATTATGAGTAAATTTTTATTGTTCTTCATACCATGAATAATGGAATGTACCTTCGCGGTCAACTCGTTCATAAGTATGAGCACCAAAGTAATCACGTTGTGCTTGAAGCAAGTTAGCTGGAAGTACTTCTGAACGATATGAGTCAAAGTAAGCAACAGCTGCTGAGAATGCAGGCACTGGAACACCAGCTTTAACAGCTAAAGCAACAACATCACGAACTGCTTCTTGATACTTAGCAGCAATATCTTTAAAGTAGTCGTCCATCAACAAGTTGCTTAGGTTAGCATCCTTATCAAAGGCATCTGTGATATTTTGTAGGAAACGGGCACGAATGATACATCCAGCACGCCAAATTTTAGCAATCTCGCCAAAGTTCAAGTCCCAGTCGTAATGTTCTGAAGCAACCTTCATCTGTTCGAATCCTTGAGCATAACTCATGATCTTACTGAAGTAGAGTGCTTCACGAATCTTTTCAACGATTTCTTTCTTATCGAAGTCAACGTTACCAGCCGGTGCAGGTAATACTTTACTTGCAGCGACACGTTCGTCCTTCAAAACAGAAATATAACGAGCGTAAACTGATTCTGTAATTAATGATTGTGGAATACCGAGTTCTAGAGCATTTTGTGAGCTCCACTTACCAGTTCCCTTGTTTCCACCCTTATCCATAATTAGGTCAACAATTGGCTTGTCAGAACCTAGATCATCTTTACGAGTAAGAATATCAGCAGTAATGTCAATCAAGTAGCTATCAAGTTCGCCCTTGTTCCATTCACCGAAGATTTCAGCAATTTCATCAACTGATAAACCAACCATCTTACGAAGAAGATCATAACTTTCATCAATTAATTGTTCGTCACCATATTCAATTCCGTTATGAACCATCTTAACATAATGGCCAGCACCATTAGGGCCAATATAAGTAACACATGGAGCACCATCTTTAGCCTTAGCAGCAATTTTTTCAAAGATTGGTGCAACAAGGTCATAAGCTTCTTTTTGACCACCAGGCATCATTGAAGGTCCTTGTAATGCACCAAGTTCACCACCAGATACACCAGTACCAATAAAGTTAATACCTGAATCGTCTAATTCTTTATTACGACGCATTGTGTCTTCGAAGAATGTATTTCCACCGTCAATTAAAACGTCACCCTTATCAAGGAATGGAAGTAATTCAGCAATAACTGCATCAGTTGCTTTTCCGGCTTGAACCATCATCATAATACGACGTGGTGTTTCAAGAGATTTTACAAAGTCTTCAATTGTGTATGCTGGAACAAGATTCTTTTCAGCATGATCTTTCATAACTTTTTCAGTTTTAGCTGCTGTACGGTTATAAATTGCAACGGTATAACCTCTGCTCTCCATATTCAAAGCGAGGTTCTTTCCCATTACAGCCATTCCGACAACACCAATTTGTGGTTTGTTCATTAGAATTCCTCCTGTATTTTAAGTCCAACTAATTCTATCAAAATAACCTAATATATTAAAGCGTTAAGGTTACAATATTGTCCAAAAAGCAACAAAAAAAGACCAAAGGACCATGGCTCCTTCGATCTTTTTGAAAACTAATCCTAGATTAGTTTGCTTTAACGTCAACTACTTGTTTGCCGTTATAGTAACCACAACTTGGGCAAACACGATGTGAAACTCGTAATTCACCACAGTTTGGACATGGTGCCAAACTTGGAGTTGTTAGTTTAATGTGTCCACGACGATTACGTTTACGCGCCTTTGATGTTCTTCTTGCTGGTACTGCCATCAATGAGCACCTCCTTTAAGAGAATTACGGTTTCCCGCGTTTTAAGTCCTGCTAGTTTTACTCCGAATCTTCGTCGAAAAGATCCTTTAGCTTGGCAAGACGTGGATCAACTTTTTGAGTACGCTCCTCAGATTCTTCATCTTCAGAAATCACCGACCATTCATTACCGGTAGGCATGATTCCTTTTGACTCCTCTTCGGGCGTTAAAATCTGCATCGGAACCTGAAGAATAATGTTATCTTCAACGGCTTCCGTGATATTCACTTTGTCATGATCAACTACAATCACAACTTCATCATCAGCATAATCATCCAGTTTGTCACCATCTTCAACATAGATTTCGCTAATCATAGTATCGATAGGCAATGTAACCGGCTGTAATGATCTTGACGATGGAACAACTAAGCTTCCTTTAATGGTGGCATCAATAATAACCGAACCATTATCGGCTGTTGCTAAACCTTTAAATTCAAACTTTGAACTATCAAGGACTTGTTCAGGAAATCTTTGTTTTAGGCTATCACTCAAATCGAGTATTTCGTCAAAAGCAAACGGTTCCTTATGTTTGCGTAACTCACTAAAATTCCAGCTCATTAACGTTCCTCCAATGCAACAGAAACAATTATACCATGTGGTCGTGCTTTGTCAACGTCTACTCCTTGACAACCTAAATAAAAATCGGTTTATTAGGAACTGAATCACTATTTTTCAATTGATAAACGTCATCTGCTCGCTGTGTGACTAAGTAATTTGAACGATAATCATCATTACTTAATCGTACAGCAAGTTTCTCACTAAGTCCTGTTTCTTTTAAATATTTGCGGCCCAATACTGAACTACCAAGCAATCTAGGCTTCAACTTCATATTATCATGTTCCGATTTTGTAAAGTTAAGTAAGATTGATGTACAGATTCTTTGCAGTTTAGTGTACGTATAACGTTTACTTTTTAATTGTTCAATGAAATCAGTGAGCCCATGACTACTTTTTATTACTTTTTTAATGCGAAATTCAATACCTTCATCAATATTAAATAAACTAGCTAAATCAGATTCCGAACTTACTAGAACTCGATACCTGATCAATGGCCAATACTGTTCAAAAGATGTTTGTGAATTATTCAATGTTCTAAATACATCGCTTGGAACTACTTGCTTAATATCATGTGAGTTTAACTGATTTTCCAATACAGATTTTCGAATAGCTGTTGCACTGGCAACACTACCTTTAACTTCTGTTGAATGAAAATCATTACCTATTCTTTGAATAGGTACCAGTTTAAACTGAGAATACAACTCATCCCACCAATGCGCATAATTAATTCCTAGAATATCATTGGCATCGTTAATCTTTTGGCCTGTTTGATCTTCTATATTTCTAAACAATTGTGTGGCATAAGATTCGTTTGAACGAACCGGTAGGTCTCGACTTTCTTTCAAATATCTACCTAGCTCTACAAAATCGAGCTGTGGATGTTCACTGCCAAAGGCTAGATAGTCAATTTGCATTAAATTAGCCATCATGATTCCAGCTTTAGCAAAATCATTTGCCGAGCTAATCACAAACTCAGTTGGAATTTCAATAACTAAGTCAACTCCATTTTCCAGAGCCCATTTAGTCCGGGTCCACTTATTAACAATTGATGGCTCACCACGTTGCAAAAAATTCCCACTCATAAATACGATAATAGTATCAGCATTAGTTAGCCGGCGTGCCTGTTCGATTAAATAAGCATGTCCATTATGAAATGGATTAAACTCCGCAATAATTCCGCATGTAGTCACTCTTACTTACCTCCGACAATTAAAAAACCATCGAGTACTTGTATCATCAGGCGTTGATTCACCAAAATTCGTTGTCACTTCAATCTGAGTAAAACCAGCTTGTTTTAAAGCATCTAAATATTCTGCTAATTCATATGTGGTTTCAGTGTGCAACTCATTAACCTTATCAAACATATCTTCTTTATTTTTAATAAAGAAAGTTAAATCATGTTCAACCCGATGACCTTCGTCCACTCCAAAACTACTCCACAAGAATGACTTATCTTCATCTTGATAATTAAACATATACCCTGGATAAATTTCGTCCGTTTGGTATGGTGTAATAACATCAAAGATAAATTGTCCGTCTTTCTTTAAATGCTGTGCAACTTGTTGGAAAGCCCCTTGAACGTCATTTAGACTTGGTAAATAACAAAATGAATCAGCATAACAAGAAACCACTTGATATTGTTCTAATCCCGACAGATCCAGCATGTTACCTTGAATAAGAGGTAAATCCACCCCTTCTTCAACCGCATGATTTTCAGCCAACGATAACATTTCCTCTGATAGATCAAAACCTGTTACGTCTTGACCCTGCTTAAGCAAATTAATCGCCAAGTGACCTGTTCCACAAGCTAATTCTAGCCATTTTAGATTCTTACCATGCACTCGACTATTTGTATAATCTAACCAATTCTGATACTCTTCTGGATCAAATAGCTCATCATAAAGCTGAGCAAAGGTTTGATAAATCATGCTTCAACCCAATTTGCTACATCAACAACATCAGCATCTGACCATAACTTTTCCAAATTATAGTATTTTCTTTGATCTGTTTGGAATATGTTAACAACAACGTCACCAAAATCAATTAGAATCCATTCAGAAGCTTTTTGTCCTTCAGCACGTAGTACAGGAACATTATTTTCTTTTGCAGCTTCTAAAACAGCATCGGCAATTGCTCCAACTTGACGTTCAGAATCTGCACTAGCAATTACAAAGTAATCAGCTAAAATACTTACCTTTTTCATATCTAAAGCGATAATATTTTCTGCACGTTTACTATCTGAGGCTTTAACAGCCATTTCTAAAATTTCTTTAATTTCCAAATTAGTTCTCCTATTTTTATAATTTAACCCTTTGAACCCAAGCGTTGTACGCATCAATCATTTCTGGGTAAATTGGTTTCTGATTTTCAACTAAATAACTTGTAGTGTGTTCCAATTGGTACAACACACCTTCTTGTAAACTCTTCGACGTTACTTCTCGGGCCTCTTTCACACCATCAAAATCACGGCCATCTTCAATGTAGTCAGCCACAAATGTGATTTGATCTAATAATGTCATGACAGGTGCTCCAATTGTGTGTCGACGAACAGCATTTAGGATTTCTTCATCATATATATTTAACTCTGACTTTATAATCTCAGCACCAACGACGCCATGCCAAATTGCATTACCATAATCCAATAGAATCGGTTTTAATTCATACTTATTAATATACTTTATAAATTCTGCATCTGATCTTTGTTTTGCGTAGTCATGGAGTAAAGCAGCAATACTAGCTTTTTCAATATCACCATTGTATTGTTCGGCTAATTCAACAGCCTTCTTTTCAACTCGTAAAATATGATTAAATCGGCTTTCGTTAACACTTTTGCTAACTCGTTCTATTAATTCTGATCTCGTATACTTAATATAATTATTTTGATACTCTAAGTCATTAACGTTCATATAAATGATGCTCCTTTATATAATCTGCAACTTTAGATGGGACTAAGTATTTAATCGACTGTTTTCGGTTCACTTTAGTTCTGATCAATGTTGAGCTGATGTCTAACTGAGGTGCATCGACCCATATAACTGGGTATTTAGAATACTCCATCTGAGTTCCTCGCCTAACACCTACAAATTGAACTAATCGAACTAAGTCGTCAATGCGATACCATTTTGGCAAATAATCAACCATGTCACTACCAATAATAAAGTAATATTCATTTTCAGGATGCTGCTGAACTAACTCTGACACAGTATCGAAAGAATAGCTTTTGCCTTTGCGCTCAAATTCTCGCAAATCCAGTTTAAATCCTGGATTATCTTCAATCGCTAATTTAACCATCTCAATTCGATTTTCTGCACGGATTGGATGCTTCTCATCCACATGAGGTGGTAAATAGTCCGGAATGAATAAAACTTCATCCAAACCTAATTGATCACGAACTTGTTCAGCCATTACTAGATGTGCTAAATGTGGTGGATTAAATGTTCCACCCATAATGCCAACTTTTTTTCGCTTTTTATCCTTTAAAGGTTGTTCAACCACTTCAACATCAGCAATAGTAGTTGTCTTTAAATTACTTACCACTCTGGTAGTCATCTTATTACATCCTTAATTACACTAATAAATTAGATATCAGCAACTTCATCTGAAATCCGTCTTTTATCTTCATCAATCGAGACTTTGAATAACACCAATACGCGTCCAATAATTTGGACAACTTGAATATCAGTTCGTTCTTCAATGAATGCTTGAACTTCCTTTGGTGAAACATCAGCTGATTGTTGTAAATTAATTTTAATCAATTCATGATTGTCTAAAGCCCCATCCAGTTGTTCAACCCAACTATCTGTTAGTCCATTTTTACCAACTGAAAACATTGGGTGGAAGCTATGAGCTGTTGCTCGTAAAAATCTTTTTTGTTTACCTCTTAATTGCATAAATTCCTCCATTAAATAAGTGCTGGTCTTGTAATTACTGAAATACCTTTAGGTGCCCAAGCTGTGATGCTGGCTCCACCATGAACGGTGATCCAACCTAAGCCTTCAAATACCACATCCGTTTTGCGCTCAGTTCTAAATGAGTGTGAAACTAATTCTGGTAAGTCTTTAAAGTTTTCAGCAGTTGGTGGAACTAAGAGCTCCCCCGCATGACGATCATAAAAGTCGTCTGCATTGCTTAGCTTAGTTCTATGGATATTTAAATTATTTTCAAAGTAAGTCGTTACAGGTCCCACAGAGTTAGTATAATCAAAACGAGCTAAAGCACCCATAAATAACGTTTGATTGTCATTTAATTGGAACACTTTGGGTTTGATTGTCTTTTGTGGTGCGATATATTTTAAATCTTGAGCTGCTAAAACATGAGCCATCTGATCATTGTGAATAATTCCGGGAGTATCAATCAAATTACTGTGTTCATCAAATGGAATTTCAATTCGATCTAATGTAGTTCCGGGAAAACGAGAAGTTGTAATAACATTATCAACTCCATTTTGCATTTTAATCATTTGGTTGATCAAAGTTGACTTACCAACGTTAGTAACACCAACAACATAAACGTCACGGCCTTTACGATAACGTTCGATTTGGTGTAATAATTCCTCAACCTGATGGTTATTTTTAGCACTTGTTAGTTGTACATCGATCGGTCTGAGTCCGTTAGCATGTGCTTGTTGTTTAACCCATTCTTTCATCTTGGAGCGTTTAATTGATTTAGGGAAGATATCCTCCTTATTCCCAACAATCATAACGGGATTATCACCAACGAAACGATGCAACCCTGGGATTAAGCTACCATTGAAATCAAATAGATCAATTACATAAACAATTAAAGCATCTGTATCCTGAATTTGGCTCAACAAACGTCTGAAATCATCATCAGTTAATTCGACTGGAACAATTTCATTGTAATGACGTAATCTAAAACATCTTTGGCAATATAATTCGCCACTTTCAATTCCCTTATCCAAAGCAGATTTAGGCGTGTATCCGGCCTTATCTTTATCTGTTGTTTGTAAGTGTGATCCACATCCAATGCAGATTAAATCCATATCAGTGTTATCCATTTATTTATCTAACTCCCTTTTCCATTCCATATCTGGGTACTTTTTACGTAAACTGCGCTTAATGAACTTTTCAAACCAGCGATTTATTTTAGTGTTCCATGCGTCTGTTGTTACTAAAGGTTTTACTAAAACACCACGAACGCCCGATAAATTAGACGCTACCATATCAGTAATATATTGATCTCCAACCATGATAACTTCTTGTTTAGTTAAATGATTATTACGCAACGCACGCATAATACCAACAGTTAATGGTTTCAAAGCCCGCGCCTGGTACTTCAATCCAAAACCTTCAACCGCTTTAGCGACCCGTTCATTACTATTATTGGAGACGACAATCACCTCAATTTGAGCTTGCTTTAACTCTTCAATCCACTGATGCAACTCTGGGGTGCCATCCGGGTTATCCCAGGCAATTAGAGTATTATCAAGGTCTGTCAGAACAGCTTTAATCCCCAAGCTTTTTAAATTATCGGTTGAAAGGTTATAAATTCTTTCAACCATCCAATGTGGTTTGAAAATGTGCATTATTCAATTCTCCTCTTTTGTCTATCCTTAGTATTATAGTAAAAATTACGCTACTTTGCATTCTTTGAAGCGGAATTGTTTAAATATCCTCATAAATATAATATGCTAACACTAAATATATAGGAGGTATTCGCTCATGAAAGCTTATGGTATGAAACAATTTGGTGATATTGATCATTTAAACGAGATAGAACTAGAAACTCCTCAACCAACAAAAGGACGTATTATAGTACAAACTAAGGCTATTTCATTAAATCCATATGATTTAACTGTTATCGATGGATCAGCTGCTGAATATCGACCAATCAATCTACCTGCTATTCCTACCAGTGATGTTAGCGGAATTGTTGTCGATAAAGACGAATCCGTAACTGAATTTGAAGTCGGTGACCGTATTGTCGGACGTGCCAACATTGGTGGACTGGCTGAGTTCGTTTCGGTTCCACACTTGAAAGCTACTAAAATTTCTGACAATATTTCATTTGAAACGGCCGCTGCCTTACCAAACGCAAGCATATCCGCATATGATATTGTACTGGACATTCTAAAAGATAAAAATATTGATCATAGCTTGGTTATTGGGGCAACCGGTGCAGTTGGAGCAACCACTGTTCAACTTTTGAAACAAGCTGGATCTACAGTATCCGGTGTTTTATCTTCCAAAAATAATGAATATGCCCAACAACTTGGAATAGATCAAATTATTAATTACGATCATGACCAGAATACCATCACTAAGAAGTATGATGTCATTATCAATTTTGCTCCAGTAACACCTAGTACCAGTTCATATGTGGAACATCTAAAAGAAAATGGTATTTTCATCTCAACTACCGGACTTGGTGATATCAATTTTAAAAATGCAATTGATTTTAACGATGTTGCATTTCACAACAATCGACGTGCTCTAGAATATCTCGTTCAACAAATTGATCAACAAAAACTGACTGTAAGGATTGCTGAGAAATTTAATTTTGATTTAACTTCAGTACAATCCGCTTTTAAAAAGCTATCCGAACATCATAAGCCGGGCAAACTCGTTATTGTACTATAACGAGTTTGAATCCATAAAAAAAGAACTGTAAACATGGTTTACAGTTCTTTTTGTCTGTAGTTTTATGCAAGTGCCTTTTTAGCTTCTTCAACAAGTGCTGTAAATGCAGCAGCATCGTTAACAGCTAAGTCAGCTAACATCTTACGGTTCATATCAATGTCAGCTTCTTTCAAACCGTGCATTAATTTGCTGTAACTAATGTCATTAAGACGCGCTGCAGCGTTAATACGAGCAATCCATAACTTACGGAATTCGCCTTTACGGTTACGACGGTCACGGAATGCGTACAAACCGGACTTCATAACTTGGTCTTTAGCAACCTTAAATTGAATATGTTTTGCACCGCGATAACCTTTAGCAAGTTTTAAAACGCGTTTGCGACGACGATGTGTAACTGTTCCACCTTTAACTCGTGGCATAATAATTCCTCCTCAAACTGGAAAACCAGTCTACTCTTTAAATTTGTTATTAATTACTTAGCTGTAGAAAGCATCTTTGTATAACGTTTGACATTAGTACTGTCCATCATACCCAACTTGCTTAATTGACGACGTTGCTTCTTTGTCTTACCGTGGAAACGGTGACTAGTATAAGCATTGGCACTCTTAAATCCACCATTTGCTGTTCGTTTGAAACGCTTAGCAGCAGCGCGGTTTGTTTTCATCTTAGGCATATCAATATTCCTCCAAATTAGTATTTATTACTTTTCTGCTATTGGTGCTAGCACAAGAAACATACTACGACCATCCATCTTGGGACGAGCCTCGACGGTAGCGATATCAGTAGTTTCTTTAGCCATTCTTTCTAACACTTGGCGACCAATCTCTTTATGAGTAATCGCACGACCTTTAAACCGAATTGAAACACGAACTTTATCGCCCTTTGATAAGAACTTTTGTGCATTTTTCAACTTGGTATTGAAATCGTTTGTGTCGATTGTAGGACTCAAACGAATTTCCTTAAGGCTAAATGTTTTTTGCTTCTTACGAGCTTCACGTTTCTTCTTTTGTTGCTCGAAGCGATACTTTCCGTAATCCATGATTTTGGCAACGGGTGGTTTAGCTTTGGGTGAAACTAAAACTAAATCTAAATTAGCAGTTTCAGCTAAACTCATTGCTTCGCTAGTTGTTTTGACACCCAATTGGTCACCATCGGCACCGATTAGACGTACCTCACGAGAACGAATACCGTCATTTACCATTACATCATTTGCTATGGTACTTCACCTCCATAAAAAAATCCGAGAAAGCAGAAAAACGGATGGCACAATGCCACCCGTTTTGTATTGATCAATATTTGATCATTCAACGACTTAGCCCAGCAATCAAAATTACAAGGCGAGAAGCGGTGGCTTCTGCTTTTATCTCAACGTTTAATAGAATACCAATTTAACAGCGGTTTGTCAAACTATTTTGATTCACGACTGTAGTTAGCAATCTCATCAACCAAATTGTTTACAAATACGTCGGAAGATTCATTCTTAGAATCATCTTGTCCGTACTTACGAACACTGACACTGTCATCAGCTACTTCGCTATCACCAACAACTAAGATATATGGAATCTTTTGTGTTTGAGCTTCACGAATCTTGTAACCCATCTTTTCATTACGGTGATCAACTTCTGCACGGATGTTTTCTTTAACCATCTTAGCCTTTAGTTGATCAGCATATTCGCCATGAACATCATCTTTAACTGGAATGATTGTTACTTGCTTAGGAGCTAACCATGTTGGGAAGGCACCTTTATAAATTTCCGTTAAGTAAGCTGTGAATCGTTCCATTGTTGAAACTAGTCCACGATGAATCATAACTGGACGATGTTCTTCACCATCGGCACCAACATAATGTAGATCAAATTGCTTTGGAAGCATGAAGTCTAATTGGATTGTTGATAATGTTTCTTCATTACCAAGAGCTGTCTTAGTTTGAACATCAAGCTTAGGACCGTAGAATGCGGCTTCGCCTTCTGCTTCAACATAATCCAAACCTAAATCATCCATAGCACCTTTCAACATTGATTGAGAATGGTTCCACATTTCATCATCATCAAAATACTTTTCAGTATTCTTTGGATCACGATAACTAAGACGGAATGAATAGTCTGTAATATCAAAGTCCTTATATACTTCAACCATTAATTGAAGTATTTGTTTAAATTCATCTTGAATTTGTTCTGGTGCAACGAATGTGTGACCATCATTAAGCGTCATTTCACGAACACGTTGTAATCCAGAAAGTGCTCCAGATTTTTCATAACGGTGCATCATGCCAAGTTCAGCAATCCGAATTGGCAACTCACGGTAAGAGCGAATATGATGCTTGTACACTTGAATATGTGAAGGACAGTTCATTGGACGTAATTCCAACATTTCACCATCACCCATGTCCATTGGTGGAAACATGTCTTCACGATAATGCTGCCAGTGACCTGATGTCTTATAGGCATCCAAGTTCATCAAAATTGGTGTGTAAACATGTTGGTAACCATTGTTCACTTCTTTATCAATGATATAACGTTCAATCGTACGACGAATTGTTGCACCGTTTGGCATCCAGTAAGGAAGACCAGCACCAACTTTTGGATCAACGAAGAATAAGTCTAGGTTATTACCAATCACACGGTGATCACGTTCACGAGCTTCTTTTTGACGTTCGATTTCTACTTCCAAATCTTTTTGCTTAAAGAAAGCTGTTCCATAAATTCTTTGAAGCATTGGGTTACTTGATTTACCTTCCCAATAAGCTCCGGCAACTGATAGTAATTTCAAAGCTTTAACATCACCAGAGTTTGGTAATACTACTGCATCACTGACGATTACATGATCTTTTACTTTATAGATTTGGATTTGTCCGTCAACAGCATTGCGTTTGATGATTTGAGCTTGGTATGGATCTCCATCAACTTGTTTTAATGCTTCATCAACAGCGATTTTTGATGGCTTCAACTCAATCTTTTCAGAAACCATTTCTTTCATACGATCTTGAATTGCTGGTAATTCGTCAACACTGATTTGCTGATCCTTTTTGTCTGTATCAGCATAAAAACCATGTTCAATATTACCAATTTCACCAAATTCTACATTTTGATAAATATCTTCAATTGCTGCAGTTAAAAGTACGGCAGCAGAGTTCCACATTACAATATTTGCATCATCGGAACCTTGAGTAATAATCTCAATTTTGGCATCTTTTTCAATTGGAGTATTGATAGCTACCATTTTTCCATCTAATTTTCCGACAACAGCTTTTTTAGCTAAACTAGTACTAATTGATTTAGCTACATCAAACACAGATGAACCATTGTCAAATTCTTTAACACTGTCATCTGGAAACATAAGTTTAATTTTTCCCATATCCATACTCTCCTTTAATTTTTATGTATAAAAAAATCCCTGGTATTTAAAATACCAGGGACGCAGAATTATTAATTTACGCGGTTCCACCCTCGTTGCAATGACAAAAAAGGTCATTACCACTTCATTATCCAATAACGGCGGAACCGGACTTGGATTTTCCCCAAGTCGTTGTTAAGCAAGTGGTAAAAGAATTGATGATTGGCTTTCAGTCACGGCCGCACTCCCTGCACTTATTCTTTCATGTCTTACTTATCACTTTATGAATATTTAATTACATTTTACTAAATAAAATGCTAATGTCAAATCTAATTTCGATGATTAGTGCCAACCATCTTAATTTCAGTAGACAAAAACTTAATACGTTCCATAATTCTTTTCGCTTTTAACGGCTCTGACTCACCCTTTTGATTAACTGTTAAATGCTCTGACTCAAGTTGAGCCATATCGAAGTTAGACGTAAAGAATGTGCACAATTCTTCTTGCATTCGATATTCTAAAATCACTCCTAAAACATCGTCACGAATCCAACTCGAAATGTTATCTGCCCCAATATCATCAATAATCAGAACAGGTGCTTTTTTAATTGCATCTAACTTATCAAAAGTATTGGTCTTTCCAATCGAGTTACGCATCTCAACCGCAAAACTTGGAAAATGGATAATAGTTGATGAATAACCATGGTCAGCAAGTTCGTTTGCCATCGCACCCATCAAATAAGTTTTTCCAACTCCAAAACTACCAGTTAGATATAATCCCTTATGAAAGTCTTTGGGTGCATCAAGAAATGACTGAACAAAGTCAATCACAGCATTTAAAGCGGCTGTCCGTTCTGGTTCTCGGTAATAATCTTCAAGACTGGCATTTCGAATTAGTTTCGGCATGTTAATCGATTTAACACGTTTTGCACGAGCTTGAGCTTGTTCTGATGCGATTAGTTTTTCAGTTGGTGTATATTCAATATCAATTAAATGATTACTTAAAACTAAAACTGGACGATACCCGGGCAATAATTCATTATGATTTTGATTAGCTTTATTTCGTTCATTCACAAATTCATATAACTTTGCGGCCCCACGATCCAATGCTTCTTTTGAGAGTTCATTTTTATGTTGTTCACAAAAAGCAATTACATCCGGATCAGAATAAACCTTGTCCATCACGTCAGTAAATCTTTGATCCAATTTACGTCGGTTCATTAATTCCTTTAAAGTCTCACGAACATTCTCCATGGTTATCCCTCCTTTTTATGTGTTTTTCTTAATTTACTAAGTTTATCATCTAGTTCTGAGTTTTGAACCGTTGCTTGTTTAGCAGTGCTTTCTTTTTTACTTGAAGATGAGTCTGCCCAATCCGGCAATGTCTCTTTTTTGATGACCGTTTTTTTATAAGTCTGCTGTCTTCTTGTTTGTTGCTTCTCAATTCTTTGCTTAATTTGCTTTAATGCACCTTCAGGAGTTTTTATGTTGCGCTTACTCCAATCATTTGCAATGGCATCAACAAAGTTTTTATTAAGTGTTGGGCGTTCTTGATCCACCAAAACATAATAAATCAGAAAATTGATTACACTAATTGGCAGAACCCCGTAAGAAACAACAGATTCAAGTACACGTTTCTCACTGCTAGTTGGGTACCCTCCAACCTCAGACTTGATTGATTGCAGAAAATCACTTGGATTATAGGCATAGCAAGCCTTCATGATTTCATTTTCAACAGCCGTCAAGCCAGTATCATCGACGCTTGGTTGCACCGGTTGTTCTTCTAAATCACTTTTAGCATTACCCTGTTGCTTAACTTTCAAATCAAATCTTTGCGCGATCAGTTGTTTCAATAAATCCGTATCAATTCGATTAGTTTCAAAGTTGGTTGCACTATTAATTATTTCTGCCATTTGGGTTTCAGAAATACCGTAAACGGTTTGCTCCACTTGGATTAAATGTTCATTTGCAACTAAATCATCCAAATTCAGATAACTCTTAGAAAGTAAGTTTCTCAATAGCCCAAAATCAAACTGTTGATTTAATTCGGACATAGATTCGTCACTACTAGAGTTAGAGTTGTCAAAACTTTGCTGAGATTGCTTTACCTTAGATAAGTTATTTGAAACACTATCCATACTAAAAATGTCGTCCAGTTTAGCTGAAACATTCGTATATCCATCCGTTGGAATTCGTTTGCTCTTGAATTGACTAACCAATTCATCAAAAGTATCGTTACCCACAACACCCAACAGAATTGTCGCCAAAAGATCCGACGTAAAGAAATCTTGCGGAGTTTTAGGTATCTTCAGTTCGTAAATAAACTGATTAATTCGGTTTGTAGTATCAACATATGTATCGAGTAATCCCAAAGCTTCAAGATAACTTCGGGCAGTATTAATCGCCTTAATATCGATTCCTAGCCAATTCAATAAGCGAATATGATTATACTGTTCACTTACAAATTGGCCCTGCTCTGCAATACTCCATAAACTATTTAATAGACTATATGCATCAGACGACATTAAGGGACGATAAAGAACCGTTAATGACTGACGTTCAATATCTGAAATCCCACGTTGACTTGTGACCACAAACTTATCGTTTGGGGCTAAACTATCAAACGTCATACTCATTAACTAGTCCTCCTTTTTATTATTTGCTCGTTCTTTTTTGATCATTTCTTGTAGTTCAGACATAAAGACATTCATGTCTTTGAATTGACGGTAAACACTGGCAAAACGAATATAGGCAATCTCATCAACATCGGCCAATAAATTCATGACGTACTCACCAATAATCTGACTTGAGACTTCACTCTCACCCAGTGCTCTGATTTTATTTTCTACTTTATCAACAATTGCTGTCATTTCGTCCATCTTAACTGGACGTTTTTCAGCGGCTCGAATAATCCCTCGTAAGAGTTTGTCACGATCAAATTCTTCACGGGCACCATTCTTTTTAATTACTAACAATGGTGTTACTTCAACACGCTCAAATGTTGTAAAACGAAAACCACATTTTTCACATTCCCGACGACGACGAATAACACGTCCTTCATCAGTTGGTCTGCTATCCACAACTCTTGATCCATTATTATTACAATGGGGGCATCTCAATTAGTTCCACCTCAATTTTTTCTTATATCCACTAGTTTATTATCAACAAGCCATTTTAACACTTGTTTTTGTGTATCGGCAACGGTGCCCGAGTTATCAATAACAATATCAGCATGCTTAACTTTTTGTTGTAAAGGCATTTGTGCCGTAATTCTTTTTCTTGCATCAGCCTGTGTTAGTTTATTTCGTCTCATTAATCGACTTAATTGAATTGACTCATCACTAGTCACAACCATTACAACATCGACCATGCCGGCATACCCTTCTTCAAATAATAAAGGGGCATCTAAAACCACCAAATTGTGGTTTTGATTTAGAGTTTTAATCTCATTCACTATTTTAGTTCTAATTGCTGGCTGGATAATTTGATTCAATTCCCTTAGTCTTGCTTCGCTACCAAAAACAATTTGCCCTAATTTCTTACGATCAATGCCTTTAATACCGGCTACATCAGATCCAAATTGTTCTTTGATAGCACTAATTACTGATAAATCAGATTCTAATACTTGATGTGCAATTTTATCAGCATCGACTATCGGAAATTCTAGTTCTGATAAATATTTGCTAATCATCGACTTTCCTGTCGAGATTCCACCAGTTAATCCTAAAAGCATGTTACTACCTCAATTTTTGACAATGTGGGCAAAAATGGGTTCCTCGTTGTGCAACTTTAATTTTTTTAATTAATGTTCCACATCGATGGCAAGGTTGTCCCTGACGTTGATATACATTTAGTTCATTTTGGAAGTTACCTGCATGACCATCTGCATTTAGATACGAGAAAACGGTAGTGCCTTTAAAATCGATTGCCTTTTTCAGCTCATCAATAATGTTCTGCCGTAGATTAACAATCTCTTCATCAGTCAATGTATTTGATGGTTGAAGTGGATGGATTTTGGTCATCCATAGCACCTCATCAACATAAATATTTCCCAGACCCGCGACATTATCTTGGTCTAATAGGAAGCTCTTCATCCCACGTTTACGGCTTCGAACACGTTGTTTCAAATATTCTACAGTCAATGTTTCCGGCGTTGGTTCCGGGCCAATTGTTTTAAGCCCGCCGATAGTAAACTCTTCTCCAGTTGGGACGAGATTCATTCGACCAAACTTACGAGTATCGTTATATCGTAAATCTTGGCCATTTTCTAATTCGAAAATAACATGATCATGTTTGTTTAATTCTTCACTATGATCATGAACAGAATACTTTCCTTCCATTCGCAAATGAGAAACTAACGTTAAATCATGATCAAATCTAAATAGTAAGTACTTTCCTCGTCGATCAATATCAATTATTTTGCGTCCCTTTAACATTGATGCAAACTTCTTAGCATCAGGAGTAACCATTTTGTCGTATCGGATCTCGACCTTTTTAATTGTTGCGCCCTTAACTAGTCCAACTAATCCTCGACGTACTGTTTCAACTTCTGGTAATTCAGGCATTTAAACATCTCCTACTTTGCTTCGTACCAATTATTTCCCCATGATGTTTCAACTTTAAGTGGCACATCTAATTTCATTGCTGAATCCATCACACTAGGAACCAACTGCTTAATCTCAGTCATTTCGTTATCTGGAACTTCAAAAATAAGTTCATCATGAACCTGTAACAACATTTTTGTTTTAAGATTTCTTTTTTCTAATTCGTTTTGCATTTTAATCATCGCTATTTTGATGATATCAGCTGCACTACCTTGAATAGGTGTATTCATCGCGGTTCTTTCAGCAAATGAACGCTGACTAAAGTTACTTGAGTTAATATCAGGTAAATAGCGACGACGATGTGAAATGGTTTCAACATAACCCTGGTCTTTTGCAATCTTCACCATGCCATCAACATAATTCTTCACACCGGGGTATTCAGCAAAATAAGTTTCAATAAATTGCTTAGCTTGCTTTCTTGTAATACCAATATTTTGAGAAAGGCCATAATCACTAATGCCATAGACAATTCCAAAATTAACTGCCTTAGCTTGACGTCTGATATTTGGAGTAACTTCGCTGGCATCTTTCAAACCAAAGATACGCATAGCAGTACTTGCATGAATATCTTGATCATTTTTAAAAGCCTCTTGCATATGCTTGTCGCCCGTCAAATGAGCTAAAACACGCAGTTCAACTTGTGAATAATCTGACGAAAGAATATGCCATCCTTCATGAGAAGGCACAAATGCCTGGCGGATTTTCTTCCCTTCTTCAATCCGAATTGGAATGTTCTGCAAATTAGGTTCAATTGAAGAAAGACGACCTGTTTGCGTTAAAGTTTGTAAATAAGTTGTGTGGACCTTTTGATCAGACGAATGAATCACTTTCAAAAGTCCTTCAACATATGTTGATTGAATCTTAGCAATTTGACGATAATTTAAAATATTGTCAATAATTGGAGATTCACCACGTAACTTTTCAAGTACATCCACAGCGGTAGAATAGCCTGTCTTAGTTTTTTTAATAATTGGCAAGCGCATCTTTTCAAATAGCACTACTCCCAGCTGCTTAGGTGAATTGATATTAAATTCTTCACCAGCCTCTTGGTAGATATCGTGTTCAATTTCGCTTAACCGCTCAGCAAACTCACTTTGCATCTGATGTAATCTATCTTGATTAACTTTGATTCCAGCAATTTCCATTTTGGCTAAAACAATCGCAAGCGGAAGTTCAATGGAGCTATATAATTCCAACTGCTCGTTTTGTTTCAAATCATCGTTAAGTTTTTCACCTAAGATGTTAAGTGCATGAACTTTACGAACCAAATGTTGAAAGAGAATTGTGTCATCATCTGGAATCGCACGTTTGGTTCCTGTGCCATAAACTTCAGAATCAGAATCAATATCCATATATCCATGTTCGTGGGCTAACTGTCCTAAATCATTCGAGTTATCGTTAGTATCCAACAAGTATGACTGTAGTAACACATCATATCGAATGTTATTAATGCTGATGCCTAATCGATTAAGACCCACGAATGTCCGTTTAGCATCAAATACATCAATACTGTAGTCTGCATCATTAAACATTTGAGTGAATACCGATTCATTTAACAGTTCAACATTCCGACTAACATAAAATGAATCATCTGTCCCAATTGCAAAGCCAGCAAATTCTGAAAGATGATAATTCTTGTCTGGCAATTCTAAATAGAAAGCTAGTTGTTTTGGTAACTCTTGTACTAACGATAAATTATCTTTAGTTAGTTCTGTATATTTAAGCTCTTTTTTCTCAACAGGTTCCATATCCGATTGCATATTCTTTAGGAAAGACTGAAAGTCCATTCTTTGATAAAAATCAATCAAATAGTCTTTGTTAGCACCTTTATATTGAACATCATCGAGCGTGATTTTAATCGGAGCATCCCGATTGATAGTTGCTAATTTTTTAGACAAAAAAGCGGCTTCTTTATCTTCAATCAAATGTTCCTTCATTTTGCTTTGCTTTAACTCATCAACATGGTCGTATAAGTTTTCAACTGATTCAAATTGATCTAAAAGCTTTAACGCCGTCTTTTCACCAACTTTAGTTACCCCAGGATAATTATCAGATGTATCACCTGCTAATCCTTTTAAATCAATAATTTGAGAAGGTGTGATTCCAAGTTTTTCTTTGACATGTGCTGGAGTGTATTCTTCTACCTCACTGACGCCCTTGACTGTCACAGCAACCGTTGTTTGGTCAGTTGTTAATTGAGTTAAATCACGATCTCCCGTAACAATTGTCACTTGATAACCATCATCTTCAGCTTCACGAGCTAAAGTTCCAATAATATCGTCAGCTTCATAGTCGGGTAACTCATATGACTTAATTCCATATCCAGTTAATAGTTCTCTCAAATATGGCATCTGTTCACTTAATTCTGGTGGAGTTTTGGAACGACCACCTTTATATTCATCAAACATTTTAGTTCTAAAAGTTGTTTTACCAGCATCGAAAGCCACTAACACTGCTGTAGGATCAAACATATCTAAAATATTATCAAGCATTTTATTAAAGCCATAAATAGCATTAGTATGTAGACCATCAGCGTTAGTAAATCGGCTCAATGAATTGTGCAAAGCAAAAAAAGAACGAAATGCTACGCTGTTTCCATCGATTAAAAGTAAGTTCTTCTCTGTCATATTTATCCCCCAGTTTCCTAGTGTTAATCATACCAAAAATATTGTTATTAATGAAATTAATATGAACCCCGAATTGTCAAATCAAGTGCAACAC
>NZ_JQCQ01000010.1 GCF_001437605.1 Pediococcus argentinicus | reverse complement strand
ATAACTTTGAGTTATCTAAAAACAGATTGACTTTAATCATTTAATTACATAGACTGAAAACGCAACCAAAAAATATTCAAAAAGAGGATATTATTGATATGAGCTATAAAGTTGATTTTAAAGATGTCTCAACAGTAGGTTTAGAAAGTTCACCAGTAGCTAAGGCATTAGCCGGTTTGAGAGCTAACGAAGCCCGATACTATTGGAATAAATACAAGCATGAATTTGTAACAGTTCCTGCATCTGAGGATCCCCAAACCTTAGAGTGGGTTGAAGAGGTACTGTCTGAACGTGACATGAAATTTGGTTATACTCCTTTAGAGATTTCCAGTTTTGAAGTAGATGGCTTGAAAATGGCATATGTATTCTACGAAAATGGACTAGTAGTTAATGTGATGTATAGTGTTGAAAAAGGTGGCAAGCGAGCAGTTGGATTTAAACTTTCAGACGGGATGGAAGTGCCAGCTGAATTTGAAGGAAAGTTCAAGTTTGCACGCCAAAAATCGAAGTTGGCCGGTACGATTAGAGGCTCATACTTTGTTGTTAAGGGAGAACATTAAAAATGAAAATTGAACACGTTGCTATTTGGACTAAGGGCATTGAAAAATTTAAGAGCTTCTATGAAAAATACTTTGAAGCTACAAGTAGTGAGTTATACCATAATCGAACAAAAGGATTTTATTCATATTTCCTGAGTTTTCCAGATGGTGAAACCAGAATGGAAATTATGAACCAAGATAATGTTGTCGAACCAGATAGTATAACTTATGGTTATGCCCACATTGCAATGTCATTGGGTAGTGAGAAAGCTGTTGATGAAATGACAGAGCGATTAAGTAACGATGGGTACAAACATACTAATGGTCCCAGAACTACTGGTGATGGTTATTATGAGTCGGTCTTTGAAGATCCTGAAGGTAACGTGTTGGAATTAACTGTATAAATTAAAAAAGCTTCTTATCACTGATTAAAGTGGTAGGAAGCTTTTGATTTCTATAACTGTAATTCATATGCTTTTCGTTCGCCATCTTTACCAGGCTCAACATGGACGATTCCGCAAAATTCAAATCCATTTTTCTGAATTAAATGTTGCATCCGTTGATTGAGGGCATGGGTATCAATTCGTATAGTGGAGAATCCCTTTTGAAGTGATAAACTAATCAAATTTGAAAAGAAGAAATCACTTAAATGCTGTCCACGAAAGTCAGCAGACAAGGCAATGCGGTGAATTGTTGTATATGGAACACCATCCGTAATCCAATTACCATCAATTTGGGCGTAGTTAGGATCATCTATATCAAGGAGTGTTGCAGTACCAGCAATTTCATTTCCAACCATCAATACCCAACAATGCTTCTGATTAATATCTTCAGTCAAAACATCTTCGTTTGGCTTTCCATTTTGCCATTGTGGACTTCCATCGGCTTTTAAAAGTGCCTTAGCCTGATTAATTATTTCCATGATTCGGGGTAAATCTGTTTCAATTGCTTGCCTGATATAGATTGCTGCCATTCTATGCACTCCCTTTGTTTTGTTAATAGTTTACCATTTATGTAACTATTTGAATAAGTGGATTTATGTGTATTATCAGTAGCTTTAGACTTAAAAATAAAATGACAATGTGAAACCGCTTCATTTTGTGGTATGTTAGAAATAATAGCAAGGTGCGGACGGAGGAAAATGAATGTTAACAAATCGAGAAAAAGTAATTGATTTTCTAAAAAGTCGCAGTGAAAGTTTAAGTGCAACAAATAAATTAGGAGTATCAGCAAAAGCTATATCAGATGAGCTTCAAATTCAACGCAGCACAGTAAGCTTATACCTAAATGATTTAGTTCGAAATGGGGAAGCACTGAAAATAAATACTCGGCCTGTGTATTTTATTGATGCTGCTATCTATGAAAAAAATAAAAGTAACTTACCAAATATTCAAAAATATTTGCATAAAGCGAAGGCTAAGAAACATATTACTGATCCATTTCATCAACTTGTTGGAGAAAGCGATAGTCTAAAAGGTGTCGTTGAACAAATGAAGTCAGCCGTAATCTATCCGCCAAATGGGATGCCTAGTTTGCTAATGGGTGATTCGGGAGTTGGTAAGAGTTTCATTGCCAAGTTGGCCTATTTATATGCAAAAGAGCAAGGTTATGTTTCTGGCGAATTTGTAACTTTAAACTGCGCTGAATATGCAGATAACCCAGAATTGCTTTCCAGTATGTTATTTGGTCATACTAAGGGTGCATTCACGGGTGCTCAAGATGAGCGACAAGGCTTATTAGCTAGCGCTCAAAATGGATATTTATTCTTGGACGAAGTTCATCGTTTAGCACCTGAAAGCCAAGAAAAACTATTCCAGTTTATGGATAAAGGAACTTATCGACCAGTTGGTGAAACAAGCAAAGTTAGAAAATCCAATGCTCGCTTAATTTTTGCTACAACGGAACGTAATAATGTGGATTTTCTGCAGACATTCTTAAGACGAATCCCATTAGTTATTCAGATTCCAAGTTATCAAGAAAGAACTAAGAAAGAAAAAATAGCACTGATTACTTCATTATTTATGAAAGAAGCGAAGTTAATTCAGCGAAATCTAACAATCAGTTCCGAAGCGGTTTGTTTACTAATCACGCAAGTGAAAGATGGTAACATCGGTAAATTAGGTAGTATTGTGAAACTTGCCTGTGCAGAATCATTACTTAAACATCGGGACGATAATACTTCAGGATTACTAATCAAAATTAATGATTTACCAGCAAGTTTTTTAACAGATCAAAAACAGTTATCAGAATTACCAACTAACAAAGATGAAACCATTAAAATTGATTTTACTCAGAACGTGGCTATTAGTGCTACAACTAGTCAACAAGTTAAATTGCAAGACTATGCTAAACGAATAATTGCAGCCAGCAGTAATCTAGATGCTACGGATGAGCAACGACAGGAATTCTTTAATAAAATCAGTAAAATTGTCGATCAATTGAGTGATTATATTTCATTTGATTTGGGTCGATCGCAACCAACAGCGTTTGCAGAGTTCATTGAATCAACAATTAAGACATCATTAGCAAACTTTTATCTTAACTTTGGGATGAATCAATTTAATAGTAATGCAGACCTGTTAACAAAAATAATTTTATTTATTAATGACTATGAAAATGATCAAGAAATTGAAGGGCTAACCGAGAGCAATATCAAGATTAAAAGCTTTTATAGTGAAAGATATGAGCTAGCTGAACAGGTTGTTCAAACCATCGGTACACAGTTAGATGTTCAGAAACCTGACTTGTATAAGTTACTAGTTTTCGGTTTTATCTTTTCTCAACGAAAGCAACTTATTCCACGTGATACGAATGCGGTGATTGTGGCCCATGGGTACTCGACCGCTTCTAGTATTGCTACTACTGTTAATCGGTTGTTAGGTACTTTTGTCTTTGCGAGTTTTGATATGCCACTTGACGCGGGTGTTAATGCGGTAGTGAGTGAATTGAAACGGTACTTTAATACGATTAACACTGAAAAAGAGCTAATTATTTTAGTTGATATGGGTTCACTAACAAAACTTCAAAGTAAGATTCAGGATTTCTATGATGGTACGATCGGTATCATGACGAATGTTTCTACCGCATCAGCATTATTTGTAGGTCAAAAGGTTCTTAAAAATGAAGTGGATACTGAAGGGCTGCAGCAAATTGCTGAACAGACGTCGGCTAAATCTAACGTATTAGTTCAGCAAAAACGCCCGAAGGTTATTTTGACAACATGTATTACGGGTATTGGTGCAGCTAAGTATCTTCAAAAAGTCGTCCAGGATAACACAAATGGTGAAATCAATGTAGTCACGTGTGACTACTATGAGTTAAAACGCGATGGAAAACAGAACTCGATTTTTAAAGATTACAATGTAAAGGTGATTATTGGAACGGATGATCCTGATATTACGGATGTTCCATATCTGTCTGTTGAAAGTTTAATTAACCGAGAGGTTGGTGACCGAGTCTTACTAAATGCCTTTCCAGATGTTTTCAATAATAAGAATTTAGAGAATATGAATACGGCAATGGTTAGAGCGTTCACAATTGATAGTATTGCTTCTAACTTAGCGAAGGTTCAACCAGATATTACGATTGACCAAGTGGAACACTGTGTTAAAGTGCTAGAACGTAGCCTTGGTAGCAAAATGGATGTCTATTTAAGAATTAGTTTGTACATGCATTTATGCTTTATGCTAGATCGAATTGTTGATAACCATCCTAATATGGATTATCACAATCTTCAACAGTTTAAAAAAGAACATCAACAGTTTATTAAAGTGGTCAAAGACGCCTTTAGTGAAATAGAACACTATTATAAAGTGACAGTTCCAACATCGGAAATTGGATTTGTATATGATATTTTAAAAAATAGAATTAGCTTAAAATCAATGGATTGAGGCGTGTTCAACAGTGTAAGATTAAAACGCTTACACAAGTTGGCACGCTTTTTGCTTATATAAAGGTGAGGGATAAAGATGAACAAGCAAAGTAGAGTGATTTTTCGAATCGATAACCGATTAGTTCATGGTCAGATTGCAGTGAATTGGAAACAGGCCTTTCAATTTAATACGATCATTGTTCCGGACAATGAATTAGCCGCTGATGATTTTAATCAAACATTGATGAGAATTGCTACACAAGCAGCCAACCTAAAGAGTTATTTTGTATCAGTTAAAGAAGCACCAGCTATTATTAATAAATTAAGTAAGCCAAAGGTTGGATTACTAGGAAAGCAGTCAGAAGAACCAATTTTTATTGTTTGTCGAACACCCCAGGCAGTCAGAGAAATTATTGATGAGGGAGTGAATGCAGATAAAGTTACCATTTGGAATATGTTTAAAAAAGAACATAAGCACCAAATCTTTGGAACCGTATATATGGATGAAGAGGACTTAAATAACGTCAAAGCTATCAAAGAACATAACGTTGAGGTCAAAATCCAAGAAACACCATATTCCAAAGCATATGAAGTGCCGAATACATTGGAGGAATTGAAATGACAGTTGTATTAGCCAGAGTTGACCAACGCTTAATTCATGGAATTGTTGTTAATCAATGGGCTGGAGAAACCCAAGCAAAAAGATACATGGTAATTGATGATGAAGTCAGTAAGGACGAAACCTTAAAGGACAGTATGCGACTTAGCAAACCTGCTGGAACAGGAATGTCAATTATTGATACCGAAAAGGCAATTACTAATTTTACAAATGGTAAATATGATGCTCAACGAGTTTTTGTTATTGCTAAAGAACCCAGCACAATGTTGAAACTTATGGATGCTGGAATTGAAATCCCTAAAGTAGATATTGGAATTATATTTGCTGAGGATGGTCGTACAAGAGTTAGCAAGTTTGTATCACTCAATAAAGAAGAATTCGATGACTTTAAGAAGATTGAAGATCAAGGAGTGCCAGTAGATATTCGCTACGTACCAGCTGATGAACCGCTTAATTTTGATAAAGCAGTCGAAAACAAAGAGTTTAATTAATAAAGGAGGAGAATCAAGATGCCACATTTATTGCAAGATTTATTAATTTTAATATTACCTGCATATGCATTACTAGATAATCAGGGTATTACAATCTTGAATTATTGGCCTGTAACTGTCGGATTAGTTGCCGGATTAATTATGGGTGACATGCATACAGCGATGGTTATTGCAGGTACATTCCAACTTATGTCATTAGGTGTTGCCGGTTTAGGTGGTGCTTCAGTACCAGATTACGGATTAGCAACAATCGTTGGAATTTACTTAGCTGCTCGAACTGGTGCCGGAATTGGAACGGCGGTTGCGGTTGGACTTCCAGTTGGATTGCTTGCTATTCAATTCGATGTTGTTATCAAATTGGCAAACAACTTCATCGCACACAAAGCTCAAGAATACGCACATAAGAAGGAATTCAACAAGATGCGGATGATTAACTGGCTTGGACCTCTGTTCTTTACAATGAAGGACTTCATTCCCATGGTTATCATTATCACAGTTGGACCATCAGCTGTATCAGCAGTTTTAAACGTTATTCCAAAGTGGGTTACAAATGGATTAACTATTGCTGGTGGAATGCTTCCAGTTGTAGGTATTGGAATGTTGATGCATTATATGCCAACTAAGAAATATATTTGGGCTATCTTAGCAGGATTCGTATTTGCTGCATATCTCAAATTACCAGTATTCGGCGTTGCTATTCTTGGTCTTGCCGCTGCTATTATCATTTTCCAACAAGGGATGGCTAAAGCAAACAAGAAGAATGCTGCTGTAGCTGAAGGCGTTGATGATTCTGAAGAAGGAGACGACTACGATGAGTAAAGAAAAGAAACAAACACCAGTAAATACCCCAGGAGTCTTAACACGTAAAGAACGTCACAGTGCGATCCTACGTTACATGACAATGGGTGTTAATAACTTTAATTATGAAACTCAACAGGGACCATCAGTCGTTTGGGCCTTCTCAAAAGTTTTGCGGAAGATTTATCCTAAAGATGACGAATATGTTGAAGCTTTGGATAATCACTTTAAATATTTCAATACAACCACAGCAATGGCTAACATCATTTTAGGTGCAACCTTAGCTATGGAAGAAAAAGACGGTATCAAATCCAAAGATGCTGTTCAATCATTAAAAACATCGTTGATGGGACCATTTGCCGGAATTGGTGACACAATTATTTGGGTTCTCTTCCCAACTATCATGGGTTCAATTGCTGGTTATATGGCTGTACAAGGTAACCCAACTGGTGCCATTGCTTGGATCTTGTTCGACATGCTATTATTCTGGGCACGAATCAAGTTATTTGATTTAGGATACAACTCAGGTGTTAAGTTGATTACTTCCTTGGGTGAGAGATTATCAATCTTTACTGAAGCTACATCTGTCATGGGTCTGACCGTTGTTGGTACCTTGATAGCGACTGTTGTTAAAGTTTATACACCACTAACCTTCATGACTGGGAAAGTTAAGTTAGCAATCCAAAGTGGGATTCTTGATAAGATTATGCCTGCTTTGTTACCAGCCTTAGTTGCTTACATGGTATATACACTTCTTGGTAAAAAGAGTTGGACTCCAACAAAAGTTATTCTACTAATCGTAGTTATTTCACTTGTTGGTGCATTCACCGGTTTACTCGGTGTTCAACCTCAGTAAATTAATTTAAAAAGATATAGCTAATTTATGAGAGGATGTGCTAAAAGAAATTTTAGAGCATCCTTTTATAACATAAGGAGGAACCGAAATTGAAACGCCATATTGTAATTGCTTCACACAATCGTTTGGCAGATGGGATGCGTCAAACCTTAGAATTTATTGCAGGTGAACAGGAGGACTTGGATGTTTTAACTGCTTATGTTGATAACAATCCTATTGAAGATCAAGTTGCCACTATAATGAAAAAGTTTACAGCTGAAGATGAAGTAGTAGTATTTACCGACATGTTAGCTGGCAGTGTAAACCAAAAGTTTTTCCCATACCGGGATCAACCACATACACATGTTATTACAGGGATGAATTTACCTTTAGTTTTAGCAGTTGTTATGGAACCGAAAAAAGAATATATCAGTGATGATCGTATCCGAACATTAATTAATAATGCGCGTGAACAGATTATATATGTTAATGATTTAGATGTTAGCGCTGATGATGACGATGAATAGAGGTTAATTAAATGACATCTAAAAATATAATTCAAGGCGATAAATATCGATTTACTGTTTTAACAAATAAATTATTGCGACTAGAGTATTCGGAAAGTGGTCAGTTTGAAGATCGAACTACGAAGGTTATTCAAAATCGTGATTTTGACAATCCCGACTTTGATGTAATCAGAGATCATGCAGGCCATCAACTAGAAATAGTAACTGATAGTTTTCATCTGTATTATGAGGGCGGTAAATTTTCGAACGATACATTATTTATCGATGCCAAGTACAATTTTGAAACCTATTATTCACGCTGGTACTTCGGAGAGAAGATTGAAAAGAATCTAAAGGGTACTGCTCGAACATTGGACAAAGCAGACGGAGAGATTCCTCTTGAAGATGGATTAATGACTAAAGGGGGATTTAGTGTTCTTGATGATTCTAAATCATTCATTCAAATTGGTGATGAATTTATTGATCGTGATCATACGGAAGATGATTTCTATTATTTTGCATATGGGCGTGATTACTTGGCAACACTCAAAGCCTTTTATCGATTAACAGGATCAACACCGATTGTTCCTCGATATGCCTTAGGTAACTGGTGGAGTCGATTTTATCCTTATACACAAGATGAATATCTACAGTTAATGAAACGATTTGAAAATGAGAAGTTACCGATTGCTGTTTCAGTTTTTGATATGAACTGGCATACAACTAAGATTCCATCTGAAATGGGCAGTGGCTGGACAGGTTATACATGGAATCGAGATTTATTCCCTGATCCCAAAGGAACTTTGAAAAAAATGCATGATGCAGGTCGAAAGGTTACTTTGAATGTTCACCCAGCTGCAGGAATCAGGCCATCAGAGGAATCATATCCAGAAGTTGCTAAATCAATGGGATTGGATGCAAGTAAAAAAGAACCTGCTATTTTTAATCTTCAGAATCCTAAATTTGTTAAAGCTTATTTTGATATTGTTCATCATGGACTAGAAAACAAGGGTGTAGATTTTTGGTGGCTAGACTGGCAACAAGGTGGTAGTCGAGGAAAGCATTTGGACCCACTTTGGTTACTCAATGTATTGCATTATAACGATAATACTAAACGTCATCCTGGTGAAGGACTGATTTTATCACGTTATGCGGGTCCTGGAAGTCATCGTTATCCAATTGGTTTTTCTGGTGATTCAGTTGCTAGTTGGAAATCATTGCAGTTCCAACCATATTTCACTGCTACTGCCAGCAATATCGGATATACATGGTGGAGCCATGATATTGGTGGTCATATGCACGGAAGATATAACGCGGAATTATCACTACGTTGGATGCAATTTGGTGTATTTAGTCCTGTTTTAAGATTACATAGTTCTGATAATCTTTTTATGGGTAAGGAACCATGGAATTATGATGAAATTACTCGTGGAGCTATGAATGATGCGTTAAGATTGCGTGCTAAGTTGGTGCCTTATATTGATACGGCTAATGAACTAACTCATCGAGACGGTGAGCCATTAATTCAACCGTTATATTACAAACATCCAACTAATAAAAAAGCTTATCAATTTAAGAACGAGTATTACTTTGGAAATGAAATGTTGGTTGCACCGATTACGACTCCTAAGGATTCACAAACAGGACAAGCTTCAGCTGAGGCATGGTTGCCTGAAGGTCATTGGACAGACTTTTACAATGGAATTCACTACCAAGGAAACCAAGTATTGAAGCTTTACCGAAGTGAAAATGAATATCCTGTTTTTGTAAAAGACGGTAGCATTATTCCCCTTAATGAAGAATATATGCAGTCTTTGAATGAATTGCCTCAAACTATCAGAGTTAAGGTTTACCCAGGTGCTGATGCAAGGTATCACATGTATGAACACCAACAGACAAAGATGGCTGAAACTATTTTTACTTGGAATGAAGAAAGTAAGACAGTTACAACTACAACTAATGATCCTGCACACTTAATCCCTGCAAATCGGTCTTATATTTTTGAATTTGTGGGATATCAGGCTGATGTGAATAATTTAGAAATTGAATCAACAGAGTTAGACAATAAGATTCAAGTAGATCAAGTTAATATTAAAGATAATAATTCTAAAATAACCCAGTTGTTTAGAGAAAAACTACAACATGCAGAAATTGATTTTGATGATAAAATGCAAATATGGAGAGCTTTTGTTGATCCAGAAATGACAACGGTAGCATTTGTTAACTATCTGAATACTTTGGATAATCCGGAGTTGGCAGGGATGTTAAGTGAATTAGCTGTTTTGATTAATAAGTAAACTAAAGAATCTGAGCAAAAACTAACGTTTTTACTTCAGGTTCTTTTCATTTTCTAACTTTAATAGTCTAAATCGGAGAAAAAAGGCTGATGAAGGAAGAAAGTTGCAAAGCCCACAACTTTCCTACTCGGTTCAAACCGCCTCGGTCGCCGCCTTAGCTACGAAAACCAAACGATTCCAAGTACGAATCATTTGGTTTCCTATGCTATGCTCAGAATCAAACCGCCTTTTTTCTCACTCTCTTTCTAAACATTCCCTTAAATAAGTTTAAATTAAATCCTAAATATGACCATCAGACCACTTTTCGTCAGAACTTTCACGTAGAATAAACTCGTAAGCTAGTTCGAAGTGGACTAGAGATTGTGGGGAGCTATTTTGAAAAAGAAAATTATGATATTCGGTTTGTTGGGATTATTCATAGTGATGTTACCACTATACGCATTCAAAATTGAGCCCAATATGTTAACTATTAAACAAGTTCAAATTAATGAAAATAAAGATGCTAATGCAACTAAATTAAAGATTGTTCAGATTTCCGACTTACACATTTCGAATAGCTATCCGGTTGCAAAATTAGATAAGGTAATTAAAGACGTGAATCAGCAACAACCCGATATAATTGTTTTTAATGGTGACCTATATGATAACTTTGCTTCATATCCTTATCAAAATGAAGTGAGTGCAAAATTAGCGCAAATGAAAGCTAAAGTTGGTAAATTTGCAGTTTGGGGAAACCACGATTATGGCGGTGGAGAATCAAGAGTCTACGATAGTGTGATGGCTAATGGTGGATTTAAGATCTTGAAAAATGCTGGTGACATGTTAAATTTAAATGGTCGTTCGGTCTTTATCGGAGGGATGGATGATTCTATGTTAGGTCATCCTTCTATCCCAGAAACTTTACAATATCGAGTGGGGCAACCTAATTATTCCGTCATGTTAACTCATGAACCAGATGTAGCTGATCAACTAGTGAACACAGGTACACAACTTGTATTGGCCGGGCATAGTCATGGCGGACAAATTAAATTACCGTTCTACCAGGAAACCAACGTGTTATCGAGAAAATATATCAAAGGATTGTACACACTTAATGGTGGCATGAAGGTCTACGTTAATACCGGTGTAGGAACAACTAGAGTTCACGCTCGGTTCGGAGTTCGACCTGAAATATCGGTATTAAATGTTAGTATTTAAATAAAGAGCCAGACAAAAAATTGTCTGACTCTTTTATTGTTCACTGAATTTTTTAAGTGCACCCATTAGACGGAAATTTTCTTTTACAAAAGCTCCCATCACAAATGGTAATCCCCAATATGAACTAATGGGAGAATTAATAGTCATAATCAAAGTCCGACTAACCTTAACGCCCTTGTTAGTTTCTTCAAAGGTATAATCGATTTGAATATCGGTTTTGATATTTAAGCCCATTTGACTAATATCCATACTGTGATTAAATCCAATTTTTTTATTTGGCACAAAGAAGTTAACTTCGCCAGGGCGTTGACCACTGGGACCATAATCCAAATATTTAGTACCTAGTTGGACTGGATAGGGTTCAATATCTTTAGTACCGCCGAATGCATTGGAGTTTGGTAACCACTCGTGATAGTTTTTCATATCAGCAACACGGTTAAACAATTCATCAATTGGAGCATTAATAATTTTTGAAAAATGTAGAGTTTTTTGCATGATAATCTCTCAAATATGTGACGTTGCAATTATTATAGGCTATCTTATATTGGCTGTATATAAAAAATCGCCTTATAGTTAAAGACGATTTTTGTGAATTAATTTTGACTATTATAATTTCCATTATCAGATTGAGAATATCCGGTACCACCGTATTGATTATTGTTAGAATCTGAACTGGTAGCACTTCCATCACCATTAGCACTCTGTTGACTATTGTTAGCTGAAGCATCTGCTGCTTGTTGACTTTGGGCAGCCAGTTCTGCTTGCTCTTCAGCTTCCTTTTGTGCTTTTTCAGCAGCTTTTTCAGCGGCTTTCTCAGCTTTCTCCTGAGCTTTTTGTTCGGCCTCTGCCTGAGCTTGATTAGCTGCTTGCTGTTCGGCTAGTGCTTGTGCGTTAATTTGAGCTTTCTGCTCTGCCACAAGCTTTTTACGAAATTTAACTAACTTTCCGTGTTGCTTATCACTTTTTTCAGACTTTTTATTCTTTTTCAAGTCTTTGATGAGTTGATCTACTGTCTTTGTATCAACGCTACCACCAATATTATAAATATTCATTATATTATTATATTTGTTACTAAGACTTTTTGCTTTTTTGACTGTATTAAAATCGCTAGATAGTTTTGCTGAATATTTATTTAGAAATGCATTTGGTAATTTTCGTTTTTTTAATTTTTCTTTGAGTTTTGAAATCTGTTTTGGACTAACTTTTTCCTTAAGCTTTTGTTTCTTAGTGAATAGCTTCTTGTAAGATTCTTTAGTAGACAACATGTGCTTACTTTCAGTGTCCTCTTTTTGTAAATCCATTTTTTCGTGACTGCTAGGTAAAGCATTCACGTCGTGACTTAGGTTGGTGAGTTTGCCGTCCGTTACTGAATCTTTTAAATCAGATCGATTGGAATCGGTATAGATTTGTGCGTATTCATTTTTGACATGATTTATTTTGCCATTGAAGGAAATTTTACGACCAGCAAAAATGATTCCACCAATTATAATTATGGTCAAAGCAAAATAGAGAGCTAATGACAAATATCTTTCGATGCGTAATTTTGATCTCCGGCGGCGAGCTAACCTGCGGTTACGATACAGATCATCGTGCGAGAATTCTTGATCAATGGGATTGTCGTTTTCTTTTGGCCATATAAAATTACGAATTTCTGACCTCAACCTATTAAAAAATTCCTTAACATGATCCATTGGACAAAATCCCCCGTAAAATATTGTAATAACCTTATTATACCGATATATATGCCGAAAGTAACCAGATATAATTATTTATCATTATCAGTGCTAAAATAAAATATCAAGATATATTAGAGGAGCAAAATGATGAAACGGTTCTTAAAATATTTATTAATAGGATTATTGGTAGTCGTTTTAATAGTAGTCGGATACTTAATTTATCTATTTACTGCCTACTACCGGGTTCCGGATAATCAAAAATTAACGATTAATAATTCACGCCAGGCTGATGTTCAAGTAGATAAAAACTACCGAGCAATGACGTATAATATTGGCTACGGATCCTATCCACCTAGCTATACTTTTTTTATGGATGGTGGCAAAAAGTCAATTGCTGACAGTAAGCAATCCGTGGTTGATAACATCAATGGCGTCATTAAAACAACTAAAGAAGTCGATCCAGAGTTTGCATTTTACCAAGAAGTTGATGAACATGGAAAACGATCACGTAATGTTAATGAACAAAAACAAATTTCTAGTAGCCTGGAACATGAGTATGGCTCTGTCTTCGGTCAGAATTACGATTCACCATATTTATTCTTCCCAGTTACGAAGCCGATTGGAAAGGCTAAATCAGGATTGCTAGCGCTCAGCAAGGCTAAAATGGAGCACTCTAAACGATATTCGTTGCCAATCGATATAGATATTAATAAGTTCTTTGATTTGGATCGCGCCTTTACGGTTACAATTAGCCCGGTCGCAAATGGTAAGAAAATGATTTTGATTGATGTTCATTTATCCGCATACACTAAGAGTGCTAAGGTACAAAATGCGCAACTTAAAAAGATGTTTAATGTGATGGAAGATGAATATAAAAAGGGGAACTATGTCATGGTAGGTGGTGACTATAATCACGATACCCTCGGAGATAGTCCTAAAGTGTTCCATACCGCCAATCAACACCTAACGTGGAATAAACCATTCCCTAAAGATAAAATTCCGGCTGGATTCCATATGCCAATGGGATCCTTGCGAGAAGACGCAGTGCCATCCGCTCGTAATTTGAATGAGCCATATAAAAAGGGCAAATCATTTGTCACGATGATTGATGGTTTTATTATTTCCGACAATATTCAGGTGAAAGATGTTAAAGTCAAAGATACTAGTTTTGCATATTCAGATCACAATCCATTGGTGATGAATTTTAAATTAGCAAAATAAATTTCACCTTGCAGTACAATTAGTTTTTTTGTATACTATCCAACAATGTATCAAATAAAGGGTGTCAGAGAACATCCATTTGGAGGCTTTGTTATGGAAAAAATGACGAAATATCAACGTCGAGTTACTGGATCAACATTATTAGGTTTTACTTTGGAAAACATGGATGCCATGTTTATTTCATTTTCACTGGCCTCAATTATTACAACATTGCATATTACACATGCCCAAGCAGGGCTAATCCCATCAATTACGAGTATTGGATCGTTAATTGGTGGGATTTTATTTGGTGTTTTAGCAGATCGTTTTGGCAGAGTTAAGACATTATCATGGTCGATTTTCATTTATGTGATAGGAACAGTCTTCATGGGATTAACTAATTCTTTTGTGATGTTGTGTGTGCTTCGCGTGATTATGGGAATTGGTGCTAGTGGAGAGTACGGCATTGCTATAACAATGTTAAGTGAGGCCTTTCCGCGTAAAGTACTGGGTAGAATGACTTCCTTTGCTTCAATCGCAGGACAGGCAGGCGCAATTGTAGCTTCTGTTTTGGCGGCGGTGGTTATTCCTAATTTAGGGTGGCACGCTTTGTTCTTCTTTGGCGTCATTCCTGTTATATTGGCATTATTTGTCCGTTTTGGTTTGTCAGAGAGTCCAGCTTTTATAAAGCATAAAGAAGACCGCCAAGTTGCAACCATCGGATGGCAAAAACTGTTCAATACTCGTCAAAATATTAGTAAAACTTTGCGACTAATTGTTATGGGTACTATTCAAGTTGCAGGATATTATGGATTGATGAATTGGCTGCCCACAATTATGCAAAATAGATTGCATGTGGGTGTGGCCAGTTCCTCATTGTGGATGATTAGTACAATTCTTGGAATGAGTTTGGGTATGTATTTCTTTGGATTCTTTCAAGATCGATTTGGCAGTAGGACAGCATTTACAATATGGTTGTTAGCTTCTTCAGTTGTAGTTTACCTTATATTATTCGCACAGAATCAGGTTGAAATGATAATTGCAGGGATGGTTTTAGGCTTCTTTTCTGATGGTATGTATGGTGGTTTTGGTGTGATTATTAGTCAAATGTATGATACTGATATTCGTGCTACTGCGAATAACACAATTATGGGTGTATCAAAAGGAATTGGAAACTTTTCATCAGTATTAATAGGCTTTTTGATGGATAAATATACTTTGACGACTGTGATGTTATTCCTATCGCTTATATACCTAATCAGCTTTATAACGATGATTAGTTTAAGAGAGCTTAATAAGGATCATGTTAAGGATATAGACTATAAGCAAGTAATCGAGTAAAAAAACGAGTTGATAATCTAACTAAGTTTATCAACTCGTTTTTTATTTGATTAATATAGATATTTCCATGAATAAATACTTGATACCCTTTTCCTGTTCTTTAATAGTTACTGGTGTTTCTAGTAATCCGGCGGAAAGTATTGCCTTTTTCCTTCTCGCTGCTCTTAAGGCCATTATCTGCCCTTGAACCATTGGATTAACGGATTTATTACTCTGCTCAGGTGTTGTTTCAAGCGCAAATGATGTTAGATAAGTAAAATAGTTTCCAGCTGGTCTGGTAAAGATTCTGGCTCTTTTTGCAATGGTATTTTTAGATTCTTTGAGGATCGGTGTGAGTTTGTCATCTTTAATTTGGATTCCGACCCAGAATCCATTTGAAAACACTTTCTTTTCAAGATGATTTTCATCTAAAAAGGTGATAATGGTCGAATCAGAAGGCAAATCTAGTTCAGAAAGTAGTTCTTTAAACTCAAATAGCTGTTTCTGATAATAAGCTGGGTTATCAGCCGATGTTGGGATCATTAAGTAGAAAGTTTTCTCATAATGTATTACTTTGGAATCTCCATTTTTTGAATCTGCTTTCCAGCGTTTTGATAAGCTCTTTTGGGTATTAAGAAGATTCTTTAAATAGTCTCTTTGAGTTTGTAAAATACTGATTTCTTGATCTAATTGCGATATTTGTTTTTCTAAAAAAGAATTATCTGCGTTGTCAAAGTCGCTATAGCTCTTAATTTGATTCAGCGTGTAACCAACTTTTTGCAAGGCTTGAATAGTGCTGAATTGTATAAGTTGTTCAGTTCCGTAATAGGCATATCCATTGTCACCAATAGCTTTTGGAATCAATAATCCAACTTTGCGATACCAACGTAATGTGGCTTTAGTGGTGCCGCACAGTTTTGCGAATGCTCCTGCGGTAAGTTCATTTTTCATATTAAATGCCTTCCATAACTAGAATTTATCTTAATTATACTTGACTATGATGTAACATCACAGTTTATGATATTAGTTATACTAAATAAAGAGGAAAATTTAAAATGAATAAAAAACAATCACTAGTTAATAAATATCCACTTGTTACGGCATTTGTAGCGTTGGTAATTGCATTTGTATTATTGCTAACAATTAAGACCGATGGTACGGTTTTGCAGAATTTAAGACAAGAAGTGCCACTTACGATTCTAACGTTAGGGTTGGTTGTCGCTATCGGTGGCTTTAAGTTAATTAAGTTTCAAAGTAATGGACTTGGATTTACATTTAGAAAAAGTATCATTTATCTAATTCCAGGAATTCTAGTCGCATCTTCAACTATCTTTGCTGCAATTTCAGCACACCGGGCTTTACAACCTAATCTTATTTTGTTGATTCTGGAAGGTGTATTTTTCTATTCATTGTTAGGATTCTTTGAAGAAGGTATGTTCCGAGGTGTGATCCTACAAGCCTTATTAGCAAAATTTGGTAAAACAAGACGAGGACTATTTGGTGCAATTATCATTGGCGGTATCATCTTTGGTTTTGTACACATTCTGTTGGGGTGGTTCCAATCAGGCGTTGATTTAAGTGTTTTAGGACTACTACAAGCTTTAGTTAAAACCTTGAGTGCAGGAATGGCGGGATACTTCTTTGGCGCAATTTATCTTAAGACTAAAAATCTATGGGGGATTGCCATAGTTCATGGATTGTCTGACTTCTTATTGATGATTGGTAACTTGATGTTCACAGGTTCTAACTCTGTTTCATACGTGAGCTCAGATCCTAAACAAGCAATGACAACTTTATTAATCAATACTATCTTTATTCTGATTTATATTCCGCTTGTAGTTGGTGCTACTAGACAATTGAAGTCTCTAACGTTACCACAGTTAGGATTTTATCGAGAAAATTGGAAATAATAAAAACGGATGTAAGGCAACTTACGTCCGTTTTATTTTTGTGTTGAATTTGATTTGATAAGCCTATTTGGAAGAACTAACTTAGCATTTTCAAATTCTTTATGTTGATTAATTCGTTCGTCTAAGGTTCCAATTAGAAGTTCAGCTATATCTTGAATAGGTTGAGCAATGGTTGATAATTCGGGATGGAAACTTTGAATTAATTGAGTTCCATCAAAGCCAATTACTTTCAAATTTTTAGGAACATCAATTTTGAGAGATTGAGCCACTTCCATAACTAATAGAGCAGTGAAATCATCAGAAGTGAAAATTCCATCAACGGTGGGAGTATTAGTGAGAAAGTCACGTATTTTCATTTTTTTGATGTTATTTGAAAGATCATTATCTAAATCAAGGTAGTGCGGCTTTAGCGAGTTTTGTTCAAGCGTTTTGGCAAATCCTTTTTCACGTAAATCAGTTGGATTCTTGGCTGAACCAAGGTGAGTCTTACCAATGAAATATATATTATTTGCACCACTATCAACTAGTTCCTGAGTGGCGAGTTGTGCGCCTTGAAAGTTATCGCTACTGATAGTTGGAATCTTGGTTCCTAAGGTTCTATCAAATGAAACAACGGGTAAATCCATTGTCTGATATTCTTTAATCTCATTTGAATGTGTACCAACGATAATTCCATCCACTTGATTAGCAGTTAGCATACGAAGATATGAAAGTTCTTTTTCAGCATTTTCGTTTGCATTGCATAGAATAACCTTATAACCATTTTTAAATAATTTATCTTCAATATCAGCAATCAGTTCTGCATAAAATGGATTAGTAATTGAAGGAAAGATTACCCCAACTAATTTTGTTTGCTTGCCCTGAAGAGAACGAGCCAGTGAATTTGGTTGATAATTTAATTCGTGCATTGCAGTGAATACAGCATTCTTAGTCTTTTCACTTAATGATCCATAATTATTAATTACACGAGAGACTGTTGTAACAGAAACTCCAGCTTTTTTTGCTACATCAGAAAGTTTAGCCATTTGAAAATTCCTCAATTATGATTAGTCTTTAATAAATCCCACATCTTAGTCCTAATTGTATCATTCTCATCACTAGTTTTAACGTTAATTCCTGACTCGTTTAAAAGTGGAAAATAACGGGATGTAAATACTTTCTCACCATTGTTCACAAATATTTCTACTACCGAATTATCAACAAAGATATTAAGCTTTAAATCTGAATGTGAGCTAACATTAGCAATTCGTTTCTGGCCGAATTTAACATTGATTGGTTGAGGACTGTGAGATCGATCTAGCACCAGCTTACCCATTGTTGTATCAAAATGGAGTGATAAATAGTGTTGTCCATCCTCGCTACGAAGTAACTGTAGCTCACCAGTTTGATTATCCTTGATTTGTATTTCTAATTCGTATTGATTAGAAGAATTAGCGAGTTGTTTGATATTAACTTGCTCGTTTTTACGTAGTTCTTTAGTTTCTTTGACCGGATATTGGAAAAGCTCACCGTTTTTCAAGGTTAACTCTTTCACTAAACTCAAAGCCCCGGACCAACCGTCAGAATCTGTTGGATACTCCATTTCAGGAAGCCCAACCCAACTCACTTCCAACGCTCTACCATCAGGTGCATTAAAGGCCTGAGTAGCGTAAACATCAAAACCTTCATCAAGGTTTGCTAGTGCACTGGGATGCTTAATTTCTAAATAATCCCAAGAAAATGATTCACCAGTTAGATAGGTATTAGGGTATACGTTTTGATATTCGTGTTGCTTATGGTCAAGGCCTTGGGGACAGAAAAGTAATACAGGATGCTTATCTATAAATACCAAGTTGGGACACTCAATCATATATCCCGATAATTCTTTGTCTATCTTTAAGTCACCTTGATATTTTAGATCTTCCAAACTGTGACCTTTGAATACAGCAATTGCACCAGTTTTATTAATGGTCTGAGCACCTAAAATTACTTTGTATTCCTTATGAATTTTCAACAACTGAGGATCACGGATATCTTCAGTGAAGATATTGGTAGGTGTCGTAATGGCAGGCTCTGTAATCTTATTGATTGCATTGCCGCTATCCATAATAGCAACGTTTTGGTAGGAATGTCGTTGCCAATTTTGGTCGCGCACATTTCCGGTATACATAAATACTAGGCCTTCAAGGGTAGATAAAGCTGAACCTGAAAAAATTCCATGGCTGTCAAACTGATTATTTGGCTGTAGTGCTAACCCTAAATCCTTCCAATGGATTAAATCAGTAGATGTGAGATGATGCCAACTCTTTAGTCCGTGTACGGGACCATAAGGATAGCTTTGGTAGAATAAGTGCCACTGATTATTAAAAAAAGAGAATCCGTTTGGATCGTTCAATAAACCTGTTTGAGGTTGAATATGGAAACCTAATCGCCAGTTCGACTGTTTAACTCGTTTTTTAAGTTCTACCAAATATGCATCGTCCCATTCATTATAGGGACGATAACGATCTTTATCTGTCCAGTGTTTAATCATAATATGCCTCACTTTGATAAACGATATTATTTATTTATAGGTGCATTGTATCACCAATTATAATATTTTTAAAATAAAAATTGATAAACGTTTGACAATTTATGAAAACGGTTTATTATATAAGCTGTAAAGAGCAAAAATTATTCAGAAACTAGAGGAGGCTTCATTATGGCAATGGATCATGCAAAGGTTGCTCGTGATGTATTAGATGATATTGGAAAGGATAACGTTCAGGCTGCTGCGCATTGTGCGACGAGATTGCGTTTGGTGGTTAAGGACGAATCCAAAATTAATCAGAAGGCTTTGGACAAACAACCTGATGTAAAGGGAACGTTTAAAACCAATGGCCAGTATCAAGTGATTATTGGGCCTGGTGATGTAGACAAGGTTTACGACGAATTTATCAAATTAACTGGTTTAAAGGAAGTAACACCGGATGATTTGAAGGTTGCAGCTGCGAATGGTCAAAAAGCTAATCCCTTTATGGCCTTTATCAAAGTTTTGTCAGATATTTTTGTTCCCATTATTCCGGCTCTAGTTGCTGGTGGTTTGTTAATGGCTCTCAATAATGTTTTAACTGCCGAACATCTTTTTGCTGCTAAATCAATTGTTGAAATGTACCCAGCGTTAGACGGATTTGCACAGATGGTCAACCTGATGTCGTCAGCACCATTCGCATTCTTACCTGTTCTGTTAGGTTTCTCAGCTACTAGGAGATTTGGTGGGAATCCATATCTTGGTGCAGCAATGGGTATGATCATGGTTATGCCATCTTTGGTAAATGGTTATCAAGTTGCGACAGTTATGGCTAGTGGCAAGATGCCAATGTGGGATGTTTTTGGATTACATATTGCACAAGCAGGTTATCAAGGGCAAGTTATTCCGGTGCTTGCAGTCGCTTGGATTTTGGCTAATTTAGAAAAATTCTTCCACAAACATATTGCAAATGCTTTTGATTTTATTTTTACTCCAATGTTAGCAATTATTATTACTGGATTTTTAACATTTTCATTAGTGGGACCTGTTCTAAGAGTTGTTTCAGATGGATTAACGACTAGTTTAGTTTGGCTATATAATACAACCGGATTTGTAGGAACTGGTGTTTTTGGAACATTCTATTCTGCAATCGTTGTAACTGGATTACACCAAAGTTTCCCAGCTGTGGAAACCCAGTTATTAGCTAATATTAAACAAACTGGCGGTAGTTTTATCTTTCCAATTGCTTCAATGGCTAATATCGCACAAGGAGCTGCATGTCTGGCCATCTTCTTTATCTCAAAGAATAGTAAGCAAAAAGGTTTGGCAAGTTCATCAGCTATTTCAGCTTTGTTAGGTATCACAGAACCAGCTATCTTTGGTGTTAATTTAAAAATGAAGTTTCCATTTATTTGCGCCATGATTGGTTCTGGAATTGCATGTATTTGGATGGGATTAGCACATGTTTTAGCTAGTGCAATGGGTGCTGCAGGTGTGATTGGATTTGTTTCAATTCCTGGTAAATACTGGTTGTCATTCTTTGTTGGTGTTGTAATCAGCTTTGCCGTTGCATTTACCCTTACATTTGGATATGGCAAACGTGTCCTAGCCAGTGGAGTTGCTACAGATATGGATGCTGACAATGATGAAACAGTCGATGAAGCTGGAGAAGTTGTTGAAACAGAAGTATCAGATGAAGTCATTGCTGCACCAGTTAGCGGTAAAGCACAAAGCCTTCGTGACGTTAGTGATAATGTCTTCTCTGCTGAAATTATGGGTAAGGGAGCTTCAATTATTCCTAACGACAATAATGTTTATGCTCCAGCTGATGGAGAGATTACAGTTCAATTTGATACAAATCATGCATACGGAATTAAGACGAAAGATGGCGCTGAAATTTTAATCCATCTCGGCGTTGATACAGTCAATTTAAAAGGCGAATTTTTCACAAGTAATGTCAAAAAAGGACAACAAGTTAAAAAGGGTGATCTTTTAGGAACATTCGATTATGAAGCAATTCAAAAAGCGGGATATGACGCTACAGTCATGATCGTTGTTACTAATACTATGAGCTATGGTGGAGTTGAACGGATTCAAAATGTTGATGATGTTTCACATGGTGATAAATTAGTAGCTCTTACAGCTCAAGCAAATAATAAATCAGGAGCAATGCAATTATGAAAATAGGTGCAGTTGAAGCGGGTGGTACTAAGTTTGTATGTGCCATCGGTGATGAAAACGGACAAGTCAGTGAACAAATTAAGATTCCAACAACAAGTCCTAAAGAAACAATGAATCAGGTAATTAATTATTTCAAAGAACAACAGGTTGAGGCAATTGGGGTCGGTACTTTTGGACCAATTAATGTAAATAAAAATTCTGTAACATATGGATATGTTACTAAAACGCCTAAACCTGGGTGGAGTAATTATGATTTTCTTGGCTCCATGAAGAAAGAACTGAATATTCCAATTAGTTTTACCACTGATGTGAATGCAGCTGGTTATGGGGAAGCAGTCCAGGGAGCTGGTCGAGGAAAAGAAAATGTCCTGTATTGGACTATCGGAACAGGTATTGGTGCAGGTTATGTTCAAAATGGTGAATTCCTACAAGGTATTTCACATCCGGAAATGGGTCACATGCTAATTAGACAAAATCCAAATGATATCTATGAAGGACATTGCCCATTTCATAAAAATTGTTTTGAAGGACTCGCGGCTGGTCCAGCTATTGAAGAACGTATTGGCAAGAAGGCTGTTGAATTGGATCAAAATGATCCAGTCTGGGACTATATTGCCGACTATGCTGCTCAGGCTTGTGTAACTGCCACGCTTGTTTTAAGACCTGATATTATTATTTTTGGTGGTGGCGTAATTCATCAAGAACATTTATTAAAGAAGATTCGTAAACACTTTAAAGAACAATTGAACGACTATGTAGATGTTCCACCATTGGAGGAGTACATTGTCAGAATAGGTTTAAACGATGACGCAGGTATTAAGGGTGCGTTGTTGTTAGCGGCAAAAGAACTTTCATAGACCAATTGAAATTAAACGGTAATTCCACTAGACTAAATATAGTAAACGCTTTCAAATATCGTAAAAGGGGTTATTTAAATCATGGCACAAGCAACTGAATGGTGGAAAAAGAGTGTTGTCTATCAAATCTATCCAAAGAGTTTTCAAGATACTAATGGTGATGGAATTGGTGATATTAATGGGATTATTGAACATCTAGATTACTTAGAGAAACTTGGTGTAGATGTACTTTGGCTTAATCCGATGTATGTTTCACCTCAGGTCGATAATGGATACGATATTGCTAACTATCGCGCAATTGATCCAATGTTTGGGACGATGGAAGACTTTGAAAAGCTATTATCAGAAGCACACAAACATCATTTGAAAATTATTTTGGATTTAGTAGTGAACCATACTTCAGACCAACATCCATGGTTTAAAGCCGCGGAATCTAGTGTGGATGATCCGCACCATGATTACTATATTTGGAAAAAGGGACGTAATGGACAAGAACCAAACAACTGGGGTGGTTCATTTGGTGGATCAGCATGGACGTACAAAGAGAGTGTGGCGGAGTATTATCTCCATCTATTTGCGAAAGAACAACCCGATTTAAACTGGGAAAATCCAAAAGTTCGTGAAGAAGTCTATGATTTGATGAAATTCTGGTTGGATAAAGGGATTGATGGGTTCCGGATGGATGTTATTAATTTAATTTCTAAGAACCCAGCGTATTTAGATGGCGCTGTTCGTGAGGTCGAGAAGTATGGTGACGCCCACCAAATGACTGCAAATGGGCCACGTGCACATGAATTTCTGCAAGAAATGAACCGAGAAGTCTTATCTAAGTACGATATTATGACAGTCGGTGAAATGCCAAGAACTTCTCCAGAAAAAGCTGTGGAATATACGGATCCAAAACGACATGAATTGGATATGATTTTTCAGTTTGAGCACATGGGATTAGATGGCGGACCATTTGGTAAGTTCTCAGAGAATCGCTTTAAATTAAGTGACTTAAAACAGGTCCTCAGTAAATGGCAGACTGAACTCTCAGCTCATGGTGGCTGGAATTCTCTTTATTGGAGTAATCACGATCAACCACGTCCTGTCACACGTTTTGGTAATGACGGAAAATATCGAGTTGAATCAGCAAAGATGCTTGGAACCTTATTGCACATGATGCAAGGGACCCCATATGTTTTTGAAGGCGAAGAGCTAGGGATGACAAATGCCAAATTCGATTCGATTAATGACTATCAAGATTTGGAAACTTTTAATGGCTATAAGGAACTAACTGAGGTTCATCATGTGGCACCTGATGCAGCGTTACGAGCAATTTATGCTAAATCACGTGATAACGCTCGGACACCAATGCCTTGGAATGCTAGTGAAAAAGCGGGCTTCACAACCGGGGAACCTTGGATAAAATTAAATCCAAATAATGATGAGATTAATGTTGAAGATACACTCAAAGATTTTAATTCAGTATTTTATTTCTATCAAAAATTAATTAAGATACGGCATGAATTACCAGTTATTACAGATGGGGTTTATCAATTAGTAGATGCTGAAAATCCCGATGTGTTCAGTTATACGAGAACTGATGACGATGATCAATTGCTCGTGATTTGTAGTTTTGCAGACCATGTTGTTGATTACAAAGTGCCAACTAGTTTCAGGGATGCTGAAGTTTTGATCGATAATTATGATCAAATTGAAACTGACAATCTTCAACCATTTGAGAGTCGAGTTTATAAGATATAATAACTACTAAGTAAGGCACCTAATTAGAGGTGCCTTTTGTGTTTTCATTAGATATAATGTGGTAAAAAGTTAAAGTGAGAATCAATGGTGGTTAATATCAAGAAGACAAACTCAAAATTTATCATTTTAATATTGCTAAATCTAATTACCTCAATCGGTATGTGGTTGTATAGTCAAAATACTATCCTTCTTGGATATACACTTTCAGCTCCAATCATGATTATTTTGTGTGCCTTATTTTTGTTTAAGTTTGGTAAGCAGGACAAATTACCGGTTAATATTTTTAAAGATGATTATCGTCATTTGTCTCTATTTGAAAAAGCACTAATTGTCATTTTGTTTCTGGCTGGTTTTTCGGAAAATGAAATATCGTTATGGATAGTTATTATTGTGGCAGTGCTAATTTACGATGGTAGATTGATACGTTCACGTACGAAGCTAATTCCTAGCCTGCCAGTGTTTAATGAAACACTGATTTGTAACATTGTGATTGATATTGTGTTATTTGTATTTATGGTTGTTTTAAAGTAGTGATTCAAGAATTAAAGTACAAAAATTAAGCCAATGTGCTAATAAATATCTGGAACTATTGACTATTCCTATTGGAATTAAAACAAATATAGAAAAAAGTCGTTTTCAAGATGGCTAAGTAGTGAAATTATCCTTAGCAATTTATTGCTTAGGATAAGATGAACATTCAAGACCGTACTTCGGCTTGAATTTCATTCACTACGTTCCAGCTAATCTCGAAAACGACTTAAATTTATTAAACTAAACCTTCCTCATGTAGCTATGAGCTACACTAGGAAAGATGTAAATCAAACGTTCAACATCTTCATGACTGACACGATGTTCAATCATGTCTGTGAGACCGTTAATGGTTTCAACAGCATCATTACCAATACTTGTCGCACCAACGACAATTCCTTTTGAATCGTAAACTACTGTGACACCACCGAGATTTTCATTACCGACTTGGCGGAACCAGTCTTCGGTATAGTCGAATTCTTTAACAGTGTATTCATCAGGATGAAATTCCGCAACTTCCGGAGTTACACCGACTGAAGCGATTCTTGGGGAAGTGAAGGCAGTGTACGCAATTGCGGGATAATCGATAGGTGCTGACGTTTCACCAGTGAACAAGTGTGCCAGGTATTGTGATTCAAAAATGGCAGTTGGGGTAATTTTAGGTAATTTCTTATCTAAAATATCTCCAGAAGCATAAACACCTTCGATATTAGTTTCCAAATGATCGTTAACCGGAATACCACGATGAGCATCGTATTTAAGACCAATTCCGTCCCAATTCATATCTTCTACATTAGGAATGCGACCAGTTGCATCAATTATATAATCGGTTGTTTGTTCATAACCATTGGTGCCACTAAGCTTGATTCCATCTGCAGTTTGTTCAGCTTTTTCGATAGTTTCTTCAAATTGGAACTTCACGCCACGATCTTTTAAGCTACTGATTAATTTTAAAACGTAGGGTTGATGGAAATCACGGAGGACTTTATTACCACGTAGAATGACAGTTACGTCACTGCCAAATGCATTTGCGATGGTAGCAAACTCCATTCCAACGTATCCACCGCCAATAATGGTAATTCGAGCTGGCAGCTCTTCTAACACCATGAAGTCCGTACTGTCATGGAAAAGTTCGCTACCAGGAATATCCATACGATGAGGGCGACGTCCGGAATCAATCACGATTTTTTCACTGGAATATCTTGATCCGTTAACTTCAACGGTATGTGAGTCAACAAAGCGAGCATGACCTTTAATATTTGTTACACCAGCGTTTTGAAGCTTCATTTCATTACCAAGTGCTAACCCATCAATGACTTCGTGTTTGTGAGCCATCAAGTCGTGCCAGTTTAGTTGGGGAAGACTATCAAAGCCACGCCCTTGAAGTTGTTCTACCTGACGTAGAATTTCTACTGGTCGATCGAGTGTGATTTTGGCGTTACACCCACGGTTCGTGCAAACACCACCAAATTTACCTTCTTCAATTACGGCTACTTTTAATCCATGCTCTGACATAGGAATGGCACCGTTCCAAGCACCTTGACCACTACCTATAAATAAGACATCAAAATCCATTATAAATTCCCCCTAACTGTACTAGTATGTATTCGCTATCATTGTAGCAAAATTTAAAATACATACGGCGAAATTTGCTCAATACTGAGTTAATGAATTATTTCATTACCAACATCGGAACCCCAATCTAGTTCTCCTGAGTTTTGGGTGTCTTTTAAAGATCTGCAATTTTCCCACAATCTCGAAAACTTTGGTTTGATGATAATAGCCCCATTTTTAACTGAAATGTTGACCTCTTGTTCCAATGGAGAAACTACCCCAATGCTTTCTAAAATAGAATTTGGTAATAAAACACCTTGAGAACCATCTAATGCAACAATCTTACTTTTGAATTCTATCATTTTATCATCCTCCGTTTTTAAATATACCAATTTAACTATTTTAATAGTACAACGAATAAGGTCGGAAGTGTTGTAAAATAACCATTATATCAAACTGAAAATTATTTCATAAATTAGTGTGTAAGCCTTTACATTTTTAACTAAGTAGCTCATGGTATAGATAGATTAAAATAAAGGAGAAATGTTTGATGATAACAATTAAGAGTAATCGTTTAACAGTAGAGATTGATCAATTAGGAGCCCAAGTTACACACGTAGTTGGCTCAGAAAGTGAATATGACTATATTTGGAACGGTCAAGCATGGACACGTCATGCACCAATTTTGTTCCCATCAATTGGTAAATCAAACAATGACCAATATCAACTAGATGGTAAGATTTATTCAATGTCACAGCATGGTTTCGCCCGTGACTATCAATGGGAAAACGTCAAAAAGGCTGATGACCAAGTTTTACTTGAATTAAAAGCTAACGATAAGACAAAAGAATTATTCCCATTTAACTTCGTGCTCCAAGTAGAATACAAAGTTGTTGAAAATAAATTAATCACTTTATATCGTGTTACAAATGCTGATGACAAAGCAATGCCATTTGCTTTAGGTTCACATCCTGGTTTCAATGTACCAGTTGATGACGATGGTGTTTTTGAAGACTATTCATTAACATTCAGCCCTAACCAAAAGGAAGTTCAACGCTTAGGAGTTAACCCAGCACCATTCCGTGATGGTACAAAGAAACCTTATGAAGCTGTTAAAAACAGTGAATTAGCATTGAACCATGAGATGTTTGATGACGGTTTGATTATTATGGACGCTAAGAAGATTGATAGTGTCACACTTCATTCTGACCAAACAGCTCATTCAATCAAATTAGATATCAAAGACTTCCCATATGTAACTCTCTGGGCAATGGAACACAAGACTGAACCATTCTTATGTATCGAACCATTCGCAGGTCTACCAGATGAAGCCAGCGACACTCCAACCGACTGGATGAACAAGAAAGGTAATACTATTCTAGAACCAGGCGAAAGTCGCGAGTTTGAGTATGCGATGGAACTAAATTAGAAGTGCTCAGGAAGACGGTTAGTAATCGAGTACCAGCATAAAAAGGAAAATGATAAGCGATTTTTGCTTATCGTTTTTCTTTTGTAGCTGGACGGAGATTACTGTCTTCATTAGCACGTTACGGCTATAAACAAATAGAACGCAACTCAATTAGCCATAACACTCCCCAGATGCTATAATTAAACCTCGTCGAATAAGGTAAATGCTTGAAATATAATTAACAATTTCAGCCAAGGTTTAAAAGAGAGGTTAATCTATGCCAACCAAAGCACAAAAAGAAAAAATGTTAGAAATGATCAAGAAGAAACAAAGCGGTGGATACCGTAAAGATCGTTTCGAGAATCCTAAAAATGACCGTAAAAACATGCGTAAGGGTCCTAAAATTTTTAGATAAATTATATAATCCCGATTCATTCCAAATAGGATATGAATTGGGATTTTTTATTAGCTATAAACAGTAACCCAGCGCAATACGTTATAATAAAATTTCGTATATTGAAACAATCAACTATATTTTGCCAACTAAAAATCATCCGCATATTATACACGTATGCTAAAAGGAGAAAGATATGTCAGACAATTCATCAACAACGCTCGTTAAAGGATTAAAAATCATCGAGTTTTTATCAGAGCATAGCGGTGCGACATTAACACTAATTTCACAAGAATTAGCGATGAATAAAACGACCGTTTTTCGACTTTTGCAAACGTTAATAACGACTGAATATGTTAAAAAGTTCAATTCGCAGTATTCACTTACGCATAACAACAACTTATTTTCACAGCCTAGTGCACCATCCCTAAACTGGATCACAATTCCGATTGTGAAAGAGATTGTAAACAAATATCATGCAACGGCATTTATCGGAATTTTAGAAAATTACGAAGTAGTCATTTCACAAGTATTCTCAGCAGAAGATAATACAGATGGTTTGAAGGAAATTGGAGACAGTACTCCGATTACCATGAGTGCGCTTGGAAAAAGTATTGTGGCCTTTTTAGAACCTAAACAACAAGAAGCCTTTATCGATGGTATGGATTTTCCAGATGGGACTAAATATACCTTGGACAATCAAAATGTTATTCGACAAAATCTAAATGAAATAAAGTCGCAGGGTTTTGCTTTAGATGATGAAGAAAGTGAAATTGGCATCCGTTGTTTAGCTGTTCCGATTTTTGTGAATGGCAAGAGCGTGGCGTCACTAGGTATCTCAAACTCATACAACAACTTAAAACGTAGTGAATTAAAACGAATTGCGAAGGATTTAACACAGTGCAGTCAGCAAATTACGAATGAATATTTTTAGGAGGTAAGACATGAATACAGTTGTAATAACTGGTGCGGCATCAGGCATGGGACTTGAAGCCACCGAGCTATTTCTAAGTCGCAAATGGAATGTTGTCATGGCAGACTTTGACGATGTGAATGGAGTAAAGATTGCGAAGAAACTTTCTGATCTATTTCCAGGCCAAGTCTATTTTCATAAAACTGATGTTTCAAATGATAAATCAGTTGCTAATCTTTTTGATGCTAGTATTAAACAATTTAAAACGATTGATTCCGTGATTAATAATGCTGGAATCTTCGTAAAAGGAGCTCTTCACGAGGTTCAAGAAGACGCTTGGGACCGCATTATGAATATTGATGTTAAATCAATTTATCTAATGACGAAGTATTTTGTCCCAGCAATGATCGAACAACAACATGGATCGATTGTGAACACTGCTTCAATTTCAGGGATTACCGGCGACTATAATATGGCAGCTTACAGTGCTGCAAAAGGCGCTGTTGTTAATTTGGTGCGATCAATGGCGTTAGATTACGGTAAGTATAATATCCGTGTGAATAATATTGTGCCTGGTCCCACTAATACAGCGTTGTTCCAGAATAATCCACAAAGCGTCATCGATGGATTTAAGAATGCAAGTCCAATCGGTCGATTAACTGAACCTGAGGACATTGCTCGAATGATGTTTTTATTGGCATCTGATGAAGGCAAATCAATCACTGGGCAGAATATTCAGGTTAATACTGGATTTGGGATTTATAGTAGTCAGCCAGTGCAGTAAAAAATAAAATCTTATATTAAGGCGTAGTTTAAAAGTAACGAGCGCTTTATGTTGCAATAAGCGTACGTATTGACGTACGCTTATTTTTTTGAATATAATACCAGTAAATAACAAATGGAGGTCGATGAAATGGAAGTGTACACACCAACTGGATTACGTAGAAATTTGTATAAAGCCTTGAATAATGTAGTGGAGAAACATGAGCCAATTGAAGTGACAATTAAGGATAAGAGTAAAAAGACAAACAGCGAGGTGGTTATTATTGGTAAAGATGAGTGGAACAAGCTGAAGGAAGCCCAGTACTTATATGACACGGGAACACTGGACGTTGTTTTAGATAGAATGAAGAATGAAAAGCCAGGAGATTTTAATGATCAGGATGCTTATTGAAAAATACAAATAAGTACATCGTTATTCCACATAGAGAAGTTAAAAAGAAAGATGAACTATTGCTTGAAAAAGCGAACCTATTTAACAAGTATATGGAAATCATAAAATGCTTAAAAGAAAATCCATATAGTTCACAACATAATAGAGAAATACTGCAACCTAAGTCGAAAAAAATCTATTCAATGCGGATTAACAATCAGCATCGTGTTATATACACAATAGATAAACAAGCAAAGGTTGTTAAAGTATGGTCGGCTTGGTCACACTATGAAATTAGAAAGCCTAGTTAAACCCGGCTAATTTATAATCAAAAAAGATTTTAGCACATTTTTTTTCATAAGTGCTGAAATCTTTCCTTTTATAATAACTTATTACAATTTTAGTAAAGTGACTTTACGAACTTATCTAATGCTTTTCTTCCCTGGATGTTCCATTTAAATACACCAGCATCTTTTAAAACTTCTTCAAACGTTGTACCTATTTCTTCATGAACAATACCCTCAACATTATCTTCCAAAATTTTACTATGCTTTTTTTTAATTTCTTTGGCCCAAGGTAAATGATAATCGGCGATTTTATTGTCCTTATTGAGTAGGTATTTTTGCACTTCATTCATTTCGGACACAAGTCGAGGTGGGAAGATGGCTCTTCCCATTACTTCAATTAAACCGATATTTTCTTTTTTTATGTGTTGAACATCTTTATGGGGATGGAAAATACCATCAGGATATTTTTCAGATGTTTGGTTGTCTCTTAGAACAATATCGAGAGTGTAAAGTTTGTCATCATTAAAGTATGCAATAGGAGTGACAGTATGGTGACGCTCGTTGTCGGTAAATGCGCGAATATCAACTGAAATATCTGTGTAATCAAACCATCTTTGTCGGATGAATTCCGCCGTGTTAACTACATCCTCCTTTGAATTGCTTTGAATGCGAAATGCGGTCATAGGCCAGTTAACGATACCTATAGTAGCTGAGTTGTTGTCTAAAGGATTTTGTATACTTTCAGAAATGGAAGCTTTCATCATTGGAAATGAGTGTCGACCACCTTGATAATGTTCATGGGTTAACATAGATCCCCCAACAATTGGCAGATCAGCGTTACTACCCACGAAGTAGTGTGGAAACTTATCTATTATTTCAAATAAGTTTTTGAAGGTTTGCTTACTAATCTTCATAGGAACATGATCCTGATCGATAAAGATAGCGTGCTCAGGGAAATATGCGTATGGTGAATATTGAAATCCCCAAGTGTTTTCATTAACGTTAATCCGTATAACACGATGATTGCTTCTTGCCGGATAGCCGACTCTACCTAGATATCCTTCATTTTCCAGGCATAATTGACACTTTGGATACTTATTTTCATCGGTTTGATGCAATGCTGCGGCAATAGCTTTGGGATCCTTTTCAGGCTTAGACAAGTTAATTGTTATTTCAAGTTTGTTAGCTGTAAATTCAATATTCTTTTTAATTGCAGCAGTTTGAATGTCGTTATCAGATTTACATAAATTATAGAAGTACGTGGTTGCAGCTAAACTTCCTCTTTGGTTGAAAATATTATTAAATTCTCTATTTATGGCACTGGGAAGAGGCGCTGCAATATCCATTAGCTGACTCGCTAATAGTTCTTTATCTGTAATGGAATTAGAAATTTTATTGTTTTGAATGGCTAAGTTCACTAATGCATCAATAATTACCTGTGGGTTATAGCTATATTCTGCAGTGGGTACTTTTTCTCCAACTAAAGCCATTGTACGATTTCTAAGATAAATAGAATCTTCAGGATCAGCAGCCTGATTATTAATTGCGAGAGATATTAAATTTGAAATAGCATCTTGTGACATTTCTTTCTCCTTATATTGCATGAGGCCCGTCTACAATTTGTGCTTCATAAAAGTCAGCGGCATATCCAAATTTGTCTTTATATGAAGAGCCTATAGAGTGTTCTAAATCCTTTACAGCATCTTTGTCTATAATGGCAATAGCACAGCCACCAAAGCCACCACCAATCATTCTTGATCCTAATACTTTATCAGATTTCCATGCTTCATTAACTAAAAAGTCGAGCTCAGGTGCACTAACATCATAGTCGAACTGAAGCGAAATGTGAGAAGCGTTAACCAATTTGCCGAATTCAATTAGATTACCTTCTTCAAGTGTTTTTTTAGCCATAATGGTTCTTTGGTTTTCGAAAACTGCATGACGTGCGCGCTTTATTAAAACTTCATCATTAATTAACGAGGTTAAACGATCGAATTCATCTACACTTAAATCCCCAAGAGAGTCGATGTTTACTTTCTTTCGAATTAGTTCTAAGGCCTTTTCGCATTGTGCTCTGCGCTCGTTATATTTAGAATTAACAAGCTCATGAGGCTTATTAGTATTCATTATCAAGATGATGTTGTTTCCAAGACTGATAGGAGCGTATTTATATTCCATTGTATTTGTATCAAGAAATGTAGCTTGGTTTTTTTTCCCCATTTCTACGGCAAATTGATCCATAATACCAGTATTAACACCGATATAGTTATTCTCTACTCTTTTACCAGCTTTAACTATTTCAATTGGTTCTATGTTCAAATGAAATTCTTCATTTAAAATTGTTCCCATCAGCATTTCAATGGAAGCAGACGAGGATAGGCCAGCACCATCGGGTAAATCGCCAGATAAATATAAGTCGAATCCTGTAAAGGTTTGTCCAGAAAGCTTGCTCATTTCTAAGATCATTCCCCGAAGGTAGTTACTCCATTTATACTTTTTATCAAATTTTAAGTCATCCTTATCGAAGCTTAGGATACCAGTTGATGGTACATTTTCTGAATATAATTTGATTTGGTTGTCGTCACGTATCTTGAAGGCTCCGTAAGTTCCTCTACTGATTGCACAAGGGAAAACATGTCCACCGTTATAGTCGGTATGTTCTCCGATTAGATTTATACGTCCAGGTGAGAAATAGACCTTATCAGTAGTTGAATTGAAAGTAGCTGTGAAACCATTTAAAAAATCTTGTTTGTTCATGGGTATGTCCTCCGTTTTTTGAGTAACCGTTTTCATATGCTGATTTTATTGTAGCACGATTAAAATCACGCCACTAGGTACAAATAATAAAAGACCAATTCGCAAAACGAATTGATCTTTTTGAAAAGCTCTATCAACATAAGTTTGCCTAGAACCATTCACTGGAAAGTGAACTATTATTATTTTTTCATAATTTGAGATAATGCAATGATTGAGATGAGAGCTTGCAATGCGTATGCAAGGGAACTCTTTTGAAAAATCGCAGGAATAACTGAGGTTATTATTACTACAATTCCCCAAAATATGGCTTTGTTAGTTTTTATTTTTTTAAATGTTTGCATCATTTCGTTCACTCTCCAATTTAGTTATGAGAATTTGTTTTTTATTATGCTTCAGCGTTAGCTTGTTCTTTTTCAGCTGCATAAATTGCGTTACGTTTCTTCATTTGACGAGCGTACCACCAGAAGATAAGTACGTAAGCTGCGAGTGCAAGAAGAGCGTAAAGAATAAATTCAATTTGTCCAGTTGATGCTTTACCAACCAAGTATGCAAGATATTGTTCGATAGGTCCTTCTTTAGTTGATGAAGCAATTTGTGTACCGGCATGTAATCCTGCGGGAAAGGCACCAACGTGTTTTGCAACACCTGTAACGAATGGTGCACTTAATGTTCCGGCCCAGAGGAATAGAGGCATTTCAATGGCACCGATAACAATCATACGAATGATTTTACCGCGAGTAACAACTAATAATGCTGGTGTAACACCCATGGCAATAATTCCACCTAAAGGTAAGATACGGTTGCCTGGTAAGATAAGTGCTTCAACTAACATAATTGGTGCGAGAACGTTAGCAGCAGCCCAAATTTCTGAACGACCAGCTAAGAATGGCCAATCTAAACCGATATTCAACTTACGTCCGTTTAGACGTTTGTTGGCAAGGTCTGTAACACCTTGTGATAAAGGTTCAACGGCTGCGATAAACCATGATCCGATTTGTGAGAATAGTTCCAAACAAACACCACCAATAAATGCTAAAGTCAAAATTTCTTTAGGATCTTGGCGTGATAGTAATCCAATGAATACACCTAGATAAACACCAATGGCAAAGTGACTACCCCAGAATCCGATTCGCTTATTAAGGTCAGCGGAATCAAAGTCGTATTTATCTAACCAAGGGAAAATCTTATCAAACAACTTATCAAGAATCATAATGAAAGGGTTCATCATGTAGTTCAAATGAGTTGTTGTCATAGGGTTATCATCAGGTGCATCAAGTAAGTCGTTAAATGTTGGTTTCATCAAATCTGAGTTGATAATCTTAAGAACTCCGATAAGAAGAATTAGCAATGTAGCGATAAATAAGTTTGCACCGAAGTACATAGCCATCAAAGCTGTGAATGAGATATGCCAAATATCAAAGACATCAACATCCAAAGTGTTAGTCCATTTGAGACTTAACATAACCAAGTTGACTACAACCATTACTAATAGGAAGAACAGTGTGTATGGAGAACCCCAAGTGATTGTTGCAAGTGGAGCCCATCCAACATCAGTAATGGAAAGGTTAATACCTGTTGACTTAACGAAGTCTGTAAGAGGTTGTTGATAGGTAGTTGTCAATAAATTAATAATTGCTCCAATACCTGTTAAAGCAATGGCAAGTTTAATACCACCTTCAAGAGCCTTTGAAAACTTAACTCCCAATGCCCAAGCAAGTAACGTCAGAACAATTAACATAATTGGTGCCGCACCAAGTTGGATAATTGGGTTAAAAACTGCATTAGCAAATTGAATTATTGCGTGCATTATTTTCACTCCTTTAATATTTAATTTTTGAATCTAACAAAGTTATGTAATGGACCAAAGACTTACTACCTTGATCCAAAATATTGCTAAGCTTGGATTTTTTTAATTTCTGTTTCGATTTTGTCGTAAACTGGCTGAGCCATTGCAGGCATTCTATATAGAATTGCTCCAGCATCAATTTCAGGTATATCGATATCGAATCCTAAATCTGGTTTGTTAATAGGTAGAAATACTTGAACGCCCTTCATCATTTCGGGTGTTACGTCCTTAATCATTTCAGCGTCAACGGAAACATCATATCCACGGTTCTTCATCTCTGCTTCAACAGCATCTTTAATTTGATGACTTGAATTAACACCAGCACCACAAGCAGTTAACATTTTAATCATTTTAAATTCCTCCTAATTACTTACCTTAGTAAAGTTATTTTCTAAAAAATTAAAAATATCAGTTTTTGAGTCACTTCCAAAGAATTCTAATAATTTTTCTTTGGGAGTTTGTGTTAGAAAGTCCATAATCTCAGCTAATACATTTGCTTGACCTTCTGGATCGTTGTTAAGAATCATAAATAAAAACTCAACTTCTATCTTTTGTGAGGGATCAATCATATTGTGAAACTGAATAGGATTTTCCAACTTTACTGGAACTATCTTTCGTTTGTAAACGAAGTTAGCCTCAGTATGTGGAATTGCAACATTTGGGTAATCCGTTGATACAGGGGTCATATCGACTCCTGTAGGATATGCATCCTCCCTAGTGTTGAGGTTATCAAGGAAAGATTCCTTCACATAACCTCTTTTAAATAAATCATCAGATACTTCTTTAAATACTTCTCTGCGAGAGTTCGCCTTAGAAACATAGACGATGTCGCTATCAAATAATGAAACATCAATACTATTCATTTGGCACCTCCTTGATAACAAAAGTTCATAAATGTTCGCTTTTGTTTATTTGTTTTTACAAGTCTTATTATAATTAAGCGCTTTCAAATGTCAATAAGAAAATAAATTAATATTTTTAGCATGGCTATTGACTTTCTTTAAATTATATATTATTCTCATTTTGAAACAGAAACGAACATAAACGAACAGTTTGTTTTTGGAGTATCATATAATCTACATAGATAAGGAGGCGGTGCTGGTGTTAAAAAACGAGCGAATGGTTAAGATTCTCGATGCAGTGAATCAGGAAGGCGTCGTAACAGTTACGAACTTGGTTGATTCATTGAGCGTTTCATCTATGACTATAAGAAGAGATCTTGATGAATTAGAAAAAGAAGAAAAAATTGTTAGAGTTCACGGTGGTGCACAAAGCATAAACTTTGCTAACAAGAATGAGCCTTCCTATATACAGAAAAGACAAATTCATTTGGAAGAGAAAAATGAAATTGCAAAGCAAGTGGCAGGGATGATTGAAGATAATGAAACAATTTTCCTAGGACCGGGATCAACAAATGAACTAGTTTCTAAATATTTAAATGTTGAAGACTTAAGAATAGTAACAAATAGTCTACCAGTATTTGAGAGGTTTAGAGACGAACATGACTATGAACTTTGTCTTGTTGGTGGAACATATAGAAGCAGAAGTGGAGCTTTTATTGGAAGCTTAGCTCAAGATTTTTTAAAGAGCATAAGGATGCATAAAGCGTTTGTTGGTGTTAATGGAATTATGGATAACAGTCTAATGAATGCAAATCCTGATGAAGGAGAAACACAGTCCATTGCTTTAAATCAGTCCCAGGAAAAGTATGTTGTGGCCGATCATAATAAACTAAATCACGATGATTTCTATCAATTTTATAATTTACAAGATGTCGATGGATTAATTACTGACAATAGTGTAGATGATGAGATTCTTAATCATTACGCTTCAATTACACGAGTATTTGTATCTAAATCTAACTAAAAGGAGATATAAGTTATGAAGGTAGTATTAGGATCAGACAAAAATGGATTTGAACTGAAAGAAAAAGTTAAAAAGTATTTAAAGACTAATGGATATGAAGTTGAAGATGTTAGTGAAACACCTCAAGAGGATTTTGTTGATTCTTCGTTGGCAGTGACAGATAAGGTCTTAAAAGAAGGCGTTAAGAAGGCTGTTATGTTTGATGAATATGGTGTTGGTTCAGCAATGGCAAGCAACAAAGTTAAAGGCATGGTTACAGCGAATGTTATTGAAGAAAACACAGCACATATGACGGCTATGCATAATGGTGCAAAGGCCATTTCAATTGGATCAGGAGTTGTAGCTGAAAAGTTAGCTTATAACATCGTTCAATATTATCTTGATACAGAATATGCAGGCGGACGTCACCAAGTACGACTAGATATGCTAGAAAAAATGATTTAAGGAGGATCTTGAAATGATTATTTCAATTGGTAATGACCATATTGTTACAGAAACAAAAATTCAATTATCTAATTTTTTAAAGTCTTTAGGACACACTGTTATTGATGAAGGGACATATGATACATCAAGAACACATTATCCAATCTACGGAAAAAGAGTTGCTGAAGATGTTGCTGACGGCCGAGCAGACTTAGGAGTTGTTCTTTGTGGTACAGGAATTGGTATCAGTACTGCTGCAGATAAGAATGAAGGTGTTAGAGCAGCATTAGTTTCAAATCTAGTTGCTGCACGTTATGCAAAAGAAGAATTGAATGCAAATATTATCGGATTTGGTGGAGCTACAGTCGGTGAACATTTGTGTGAAGACATTATCTCTGTATTCTTAAATTCTGAATATAAAGAAACACCTGAAAACAAGAAGATTATTGAGAAAATTAACAACATTGCAACACCAAACCCAGAACAAAAAGATAATCCACATTTCTTCGATGCTGAAAATGAAAAGTGGGCTAAAGGCGTATATCACGATTAGTTAAAATGAATCAAATAAAAATAGAGTTGGAGGATTAGAATAATATGTCAATTAGAAAAATAAGTGGTGGAAAACTGCAAGGAATGAAAGCGCTTTCTAGTAAGGATGGAGTTATTAATGCTTTGGCAATTGATCAACGAGGTTCTTTAAAAAAGATGATTGAGGCTGCAAGTGGTAAGCCATCTAATCAAAAAGAAATTGAAGACTTCAAGGTTGCAATTTCTTCTGAATTAACACCTTATTCAACAGGTATTTTACTGGACCCAGAATATGGTATTCCTGCTTCACAAGTCAGAGATGAAAATGCTGGATTGTTGTTTGCCTACGAAAAAACAGGTTATGATGCAACAGAACCAGGCCGATTCCCAGATATTCTTGATGATTGGTCAGTAAGTCGTTTGAAAGCTCGTGGTGCAGACGCAATCAAGTTCCTTCTGTACTATGATACTGATGAAGATTCTGAAATTAACAATCGTAAAAAGGCGTTTATCGAACGAATCGGTGATGAATGTAAAGCAGAAGACTTACCATTATTCCTAGAATTAGTTTCTTATGACGCAAATATTGATGATGCTAAGAGCGCTGAGTATGCAAAAGTAAAACCACATAAAGTTATCGAAATGACAAAGGAATTTTCAAAACCAGAATATGGTGTTGATGTTTTGAAACTTGAAGTGCCGGTTAACCAGGCTTTTGTTGAAGGATTTACAGAAAATGGTCAAGAAGCAATCTATTCTAAAGAAGAAGCTGCAAGTTTCTACAAACAACAGAGCGAAGCTACAGATTTGCCATTTATTTTTCTAAGTGCCGGAGTTTCAGCACAATTATTCCAAGACGAGTTGAAGTTTGCTAAAGAGGCGGGATCAGAATTTAACGGAGTCCTTTGTGGCCGTGCAACATGGCGTCATTCTATCGAACCATTTGCTGGTGAAAGTGAAGAAAGTGGCCGTAAGTGGATGCAAAATGAAGGACGCAAAAACATTGAAGAACTTAATAAGGTATTAAATGAAACTGCAACTTCATGGTTCAGTAAGGTTGAAGGATAATTTAATCAAAGGAAGTTTTTAAATGTCAAAATTAGATGAGCTAAAAGAAAAAAACAAGGATTTAATAATCCACAGTTTAGATGATAGTGAGTTTAAGAAGTATGGAATAGTGTATTCAGGTTATGATTTGTCTGAATTAAATAAGTATATGGATAAAGTCAGTATTTCGGATACTAATAGCTATGTCGTTGACAACGATAAAATTGAAGCAACGAAAATTATTAAAGATATTGAAAGAGATATTTACGCTGGCATGAGCGTCTCAGCAGGAGAATGTTTGGGACATTGTAATTCATTTTCTGCTATTGAGTTTCATCAGGGTAGTGAGGTTAATATAACTTTTACTGATGTTGTGATGGCTCTAGGAAAACGTTCAGACATTGAAAACCAGGAATATAATGCTGAGAAACATGCGGAACTATTCTTTATTCCAAAAGGAACAGTTTTTGAAATGTACAGTGATACATTGCACTATAGCCCTATAGAAGTTGAAAAGTCTGGCTTCAAAGCAATTGTGATAGTTTTGCAGGGAACAAACCAAATCTTGCCGGATCATTTTAAATCATCAAACAGAATGGTTGTTAAGAAAAATAAATTTCAGTTAGCACACAAAACACGAACTGATAAAATTAGTCAGGGAATATTACCAGGTGTGTTAGGAAAACTGATTGAAGTTAATTCAATTTAAAGGAGTCTGATTATCATGGCAGACAAGCCCACAGATGAAGAACTAAAGGAAATTGATAAGTTGGAACAAATGCATAGAGATATGATTGACCGACAGTTAAAAGAATTTCCGGTTAAAGATCCATTTTAATGTTATATATATGAAAATTGGCAACTAGAGAAAAATCTAGCTGCCAATTTTTATTTATTATATGCATCGATAAAGAATTTTCCCTCTTTGTACGTAATTATATTTATACTGCCATTTTTAATTGGGAGGTGAACATCGATTGATGGATCCAACATCTGAATGATAGTTCTAATGGCATCACCATGTGAGATAACGCAAATGGTATCTTGATCATCGGATTTATCAATTAATTTTTTTAGACCTAAGCGAATACGCTTAGTAAAAGCTTTGCTATTTTCAGCATCTTTAAATGGATCGGCTTTACTCATAATATCTCTAGCATCCAAAAATGTATGCTCAGATAAGAATTCATCTATGCCTGGATATCCTAAAGGCCGGCAAATTTGACTCCAAGTGGCTGATCCATCTGCTCCTTCAAAATATCCAAAGCATGCTTCGCGAAGCTCTGGTACTTGAATTGTTTTATGAGTTTCAGAATTTGTATTAACGTTTTCTTTTTTAAAAATTTCAGCTGTAGACACTGCACGCAATAAGTCGCTTGAATAATATTTGTCGAACTTTATATTGGCGACCTTATCTGCTGCATTGGTAACTTGCTCAATTCCAGCTGGTGTTAATGGCGTATCCGCCCATCCTTGCATGCGATTATATTTATTTAAATATGTTTCGCCATGCCGTATTAAGTATATTGTCAATTCTTTTTGTTTTTGCATTGTGTTGGGTCACTTTCTATTTTTATTAAAAAAATAATAATTCATTCTTGACTTACTGGTACCAACCAGTTAGTATATTAGGTGGAACTGGTACCAACCAGTTAAATTATAAAGGAGCTGAAGACTTGTGACAAGTGGAAAGTTAAACGGTTTAAAAGCTTTGTCAAATGACAAAGGTATTATCAATGCCTTAGCGATTGATCAACGTGGATCATTGAAGAAGATGATTGAGAAGGCTAGTGGTAAAGAAGCAACTCAAGAGGAAATCGAAGATTTTAAGGTAGCTATTTCTGAAGAGCTGACTCCCTATGCGACTGGTATTCTACTAGATCCAGAATATGGTTTGCCGGCGGCAAAAGCAAGAGCAAAAGGTGCGGGATTATTAACAGCTTATGAAAAAACGGGTTACGATGTAACTGAGCCTGGACGTTTTCCAGATATTCTTGATCACTGGTCTGTTCGTAAATTAAAGGAAGAAGGGGCAGATGCAATTAAGTTCCTACTTTATTACGACGTAGATGAAGGTGAAGAAATTAATTCACGCAAACAAGTCTTCATTGAAAGATTAGGCGACGAGTGTCGCGGAGAAGATTTACCATTCTTCTTAGAATTAGTTTCTTATGATGCAAATATTGACGACGCTGTAGGTAAAGAATATGCCAAGGTTAAGCCACATAAAGTTATTGAGATGACTAAAGAATTTTCAAAACCAAAATATGGAATTGATGTTTTGAAGTTAGAGGTCCCAGTTAACCAAGCATATGTAGAAGGCTATGCGGATACCCCTGACGACGTTGTTTATAGTCGAGAAGAAGCTCTTAAGTATTATAAAGAACAAAGCGATGCGACTAACTTACCATTCATCTTCTTAAGTGCAGGAGTTTCAGCAGAACTATTCCAAGACGAATTGAAGTTTGCCAAAGAAGCTGGTTCTACATTTAATGGAGTGCTGTGTGGTAGAGCAACGTGGCGTAACTCAATTCAACCATTTGCTGGTGAGAGCGAAGGAGCTGGACGGAAATGGATGCAGACCGAAGGCCGTAAAAATATTGAAGAATTGAACCAAGTGTTAAACGAAACTGCTACATCTTGGTTTAATAAAGTTAAATAGGGAGGTAAAAATAATATGAAACTTTTATTAATGAGTCATGGAAATATGGCAGTTGAAACTTTAAAAAGTGCCGAGATGATTCTGGGACCTATTAACGATGCCAAGGCCGTTGGGTTGCAACCGAACCAAGGACCTGAGGATTTACAAAGTTCAGCTGAAGACTTTATAAAGGAAGCTGGATCTGATCGTATTGTAGTTATTGTTGATTTACTAGGCGGAACACCATCTAACGTTGTTGTGAGATTACTAGCAGAGTTTCCAAATCTGGAAGTGGTCAGTGGTCTTAACCTACCAATGGTCGTAAGTTATGCAAATCAGATTATGATGGGAAGTGATTTTAGCAAAGATACTATGATTCAGGAAGCAAAAGCTGGAGTTATTGATGTTAATGAAAAACTGATGTAGCGAGGTAATAAGTATGAATGATACGTTTTACTATTCATTGCGCTTTACATTAGATCCAAAGTTTTGGTCAGAACAAAAAGAAGATGAATTAATAGACTTTTGTAAGAATGCAAGAATAGATAATGTTTGCTTCTTCATAAATCCTGAAGAACTAAATCAAGGACACCAGACACGAGCTGAGAGACAAATATGGTTGGATGCAATTCTTCCTATATCGGAAAAATTGAAGCGTCTTAATATTAGTACAAGCTTAAATCCATGGACTACGTTAATGCACAGCGATCGTGGTACTACTGTTAATCCTAAACTAGGGTTTTCTACGATGGTTGATTATTTAGGCAATAGAAGCGGTTCTATAGCATGTCCTGCTGATGAAAAATGGCAGAATTACATGGTAGATGCTTATAGTCAGTATGCTTCTATCCATCCTAAAGAGTTATGGTTTGAAGATGACTTTAGACATTATAATCACACACCAATTAAGCTTGGATGCTTTTGTGAGAAGCATATGGAAATCTATTCTAAATTACTTGGAAGAACTATTAGTAGGGAAGAATTTGTTAAAGCAGTTTTGAGACCAGGAAAGCCAACAAAAGAACGCAGGATCTATCTTGACGTTGCACGTAAAGAAATGATCGATGTTGCACAACTGGTAAAGAAAGCAGTGTCTAACGTTTCTTCAGATACTCGATTGAGTCTAATGAGTTCATTTCCAGACTGGCATGCTGTAGAAGGAAGGGATTGGCAAGGATTATTTAATGCATTGAGTGGAACACAGATTCGAGTAAGCAGACCTCATCTACCAGCCTATAATGAGGTTTCACCACTTAGATATTCTAGAGACTTTGATAGGTATACTCGAATTACTACGATGCAAGTTGGGGAAGAAGCGGATTTATATCCAGAACTAGAGAATTACATGTATTCTCAGTATGCTAAATCAAGTCGATTTACCCAATTTCAATTGGAAAGCTCAACTTTATCAGGAGCAAACGGAATTTTACTTAATTTGTTTGACATGATTGGTAACGGAATTGATAGTTACTTTGATTATGCACGGATGCTAAGGGATTCCAAGGATTGGCTGAACTTCAGTGTTAATAATCGTATTTCATTAAGCAATATTTCTGGTATAAAAATTTTAATTAATCAAGATTCTGCGTATACGATTCAAACTGAAAATGGAACCAATCCAACAGAGTTACTTCCGAAAGAAAGTGAATGGTTATCCTTAGTGAGTGCACTAGGTTTTTCAACATCGCCGGTTAACTATTCTGAAGAGTCTAAAGATCTAGAAAATGAAGTAATCGCCGTTAGCGGACAGTTACTAAGAAACTTAACGGATCAAAAAATAGTTAAACTATTTTCTAATAACTTTGTACTGTTAGATGGTGAGAGCGTAAGTGTACTAAAAAATCGCTCTTTGCTTAACTTGGTAAAGGCAACAGATGCAACCTGGATTAAGGCTAGAAGTGGTAAACAGTCATATGAAGAGTTTAGTGGGTCGTCATTTGATGGAATCGAAAACCCTAGAGTTACATTACTACAGCATGTCGGAGACTATCTCAAAATAGACTATAAGAATTCTAGTCAAATAAAAGTATTATCGCAAGCGTACACGGCGTCGCATGAAAGAGTCGGTCCAGTCATGGTATTAACTGAAAAATCCTTAATTATGCCAATTGGATTTGACGATAAATATGGGTGGGAAGGTGAGTACCATACTATCAAGGAACATGCCTTGAAACAGGCACTTCAAGAATTTGATCTTCCATATTTAGTTGATATGCCCGGAGTTAAGTTAGTTGTAGAAGGCGAAAAAATATATATTTCAAACTTTACTACTGATTTGTATGATGGGATTAAATTACATTTATCAGATGAAAATGAGTCTTATACTATTAATTTTAGAAAGAAAGACGAGGTTATCAATGAGGTGGTTCAGTGCAGTTGGAATAATGGAGTTGGCAAAATTGACTATCAACTGAGCCCAATGGAAACGATACTAATTTTAAAAAAATGATTTTTTAATAACAATAAAATGAAAGCGCTTTAAGGAGGACGACGTTATGGCAATTACAGCTGTTCGTATTGATGGACGTTTGATTCATGGACAGGTAGCGAATTTATGGTCAACAAAGTTAGGAATTTCAAGAATTATGGTTATTGACGACAAGGTTGCATCAAGTGATATTGAAAAGGCAGGACTAAAACTAGCAAGGCCAGCAGGAATAGATCTAAGCGTATTACCAGAAAAAACTGCTGCTGAACATATTAAACGAGGCGGATATAATTCACAAAAAGTATTTATTGTTGTGAAGAGACCACAAATTTTGTTGGATTTAGTTAATGATGGTGTTGATTTAGAAACCATCAATGTTGGTAATATGTCACAAACTGATGAAACAACTCAACTTACAAATTCAATAAATGTTGTTCAGGATGATGTAGATGCTTTTAATGCTTTAAATGAAAAAGGCGTTAAAATTACAGCTCAAATGGTACCGGGTGATAATGCACAGAACTTTATGGAAATATTGAAAAAGTTTAAGTCTAAATAATAAGGGGAGGTAATTAATATGGGCACAATTGCAATATGGCAAGTAATTATTTTAACAGCATATTCCATGTATCAGATTATGGATGAATTAACAATTCAATCAAGTTTAAGTCAACCGGTTTGGGCTGGATTGATTGCGGGACTAGTCATGGGTGACGTAAAGACAGGTCTGATTATTGGTGGTAGTTTACAATTAACTGTTTTGGGTGTCGGAACATTTGGTGGAGCATCTAAAATTGATGCAAACTCAGGTACAGTTATGGCTACAGCTTTTGCTATCGGAGCTGGAATGAAGCCAGAAGTTGCTGTTGCAGCTTTAGGTGTTCCAGTAGCAAGTTTAATGATTCAAACAGATATTCTTGCTCGATTTGCAAATACATTCTTCCAGCACCGAGTAGATAAAATGATTGACCAAGATAATTACAAGGGTATTGAAAGAAACTATTTATACGGAGTATTTCCATGGACATTATCACGTGGAATTCCAGTGTTCTTAGCTTTAGCATTCGGTGGTCCGTTTGTTAGATCAGCGGTTGCTTATATGAATGACAATCTCGCTTGGCTAAGTAATGGATTAGCAACAGCCGGAGCATTGCTTCCAGCAGTAGGTTTTGCAATTTTACTAAGATATTTACCAGTAAAGAAACACTTCCCATACTTGGTTATTGGATTTGTTGTTACCGCATTATTCTCAACAGTTTACTCAAACATCGGTTTGTTAGGAACAACAGTTGCTGGTATGAACAAGAGCTTCACAACAGCATTCGCTAGTCTTCCAATGTTAGCAATTGCTTTGATTGGTTTTGCATTAGCTATGATTGAGTATAAACGCTCAACAAGTAGTGAAACATTCTCAGCTTCATCGACAAATGGTCCTAAAAAAGAAGTAGATACAGAAAACTCTGAAGAACAGGATGGTGAAATTCATGGAGACGAAATCTAACAAGAAATATCAATTAACAGATAAAGACTTTAGACAGATTAATATACGTAGTTTGTTTTTCAACCAATGGGGTTGGAACTACGAACGAATGCAAGGATCAGGTTATCTATATATCATGCTTCCTCAACTTCGTAAAATGTATGGTGACAAGACTAAAGATTTACGCGACATCATGAAGATGCAAAATCAGTTCTTCAACACAAGTAACTTCTTTAACACAATTATTCAAGGTATTGATTTAGCCATCGAAGAAAAAGAAGGTACAAAGTCACTTGAAACAGTTGCTGGTATCAAGTCAGGTCTTATGGGACCATTTGCCGCAATTGGTGATTCAATCTTTGCAGCCCTAGTTCCTGCTATTATGGGAGCCATCGCAGCTAATATGGCGGTTCAAGGGAATGCTATTGGCGCCTTTCTATGGATGGCAGTCAACTTTGTAATCATGTGGTTCCGTTGGGTTCAATTGAAATTTGCTTATAAACAAGGTGTAAACCTTGTTACTGCAATGCAAGGCCAACTGAATGCATTAACAAATGCTGCAACATTACTTGGCGTTTATGTTGTGGGAGCTTTAGCTGCAACAATGGTTAATACAAAGATTATCTATGTTGCCCACTTAGGTAAGATGGCAGTTAATTTCCAAGATAAAATCGATATGATCATGCCAAAATTAGTTCCAGCCTTGATTGTCGGTGGTATCTATTGGCTATTGGGTCGTAAGAGAATGACATCTACACGAGCAATTTTCATCGTTATTATTGTAGCTGTTGCATTATCAGCACTCGGCGTTTTAGGTAAAGCAATGTAATGCTTTAAAAAACGAATTTTAGGTTTTGTAAAATAAAAGGGCCTGGTGTGGTATATTACTTCCAGACCCTTTTATAACAAAATCTTGGAGAATAATAATGGAACTGAAAAGCGCGAAGAATCAGCCTCTCTATGAACAACTGGTAGACCGATTAAGAAAAAATATAAAAAATAACTATAAGGCAAATGATAAATTACCATCTGAACGAGAGATTATGCGAATGTATTCTGTAAGTAGAAATACGGTTCGTCAAGCGTTCAATGAATTAGAAATATTGGGATTTATTTATCGTAAACATGGTAAAGGTACATTTGTAGCTAAACTGGTGGAAAATCCAACTAGCTTAGGTGATGAATATAGTTTTACTGAACAAATGAAGGCGATTGGTAGAACTCCAGAAACTCGTATATTGGAATACTCAATTAGAGAAGCGGGTGAGTACTTTGGATCTAAGTTACAGATAGGTTCAATGGATAAGATGTTAAAGCTCAAGCGTTTACGTATAGCTGATGGTATACCAACTATGATTGATCGCACATATTTGCCTTATTATAAGTTTTCTAGTCTATCAATTGATGAATTAGAGAAAAAGCACCGTGCTTTGTATTCGGTCTTTTCTGAAGATTTTGATGAAATAGTTAGTGTTGCTGATGAAGAAATTTCTGCAGTTAGAATTACGGATAAAGATTCACATGTATTGCAGGTTCCAGAAGATTCTCCAGGAATGATGTTGAACAGAACAACATACAATCAAAAAAACGAAGTTATTGAATATACGATTAGTAGTGCTAGAAGTGATCACTTTGTTTATAAAATAAGATATGAGAATAAGAAACGTTCATAAAAAAGCGTTTTTTATTTAAAGAGTTATGAAAGGGGATACAAAAATGTTTAAGAAAACAGATGAAGAGTTAACAAAACTAGGGGCAAACATTACAACTAGAGAAATACAACAAGAACCAGAACTTTGGAAAGAGGCCTTTGATAATTATTCAACTAAAAAGGATGAAATTACAAAGTTTTTAGACAGTGTTTCTAAGAGTACAAGTGAAGTAGTTAGGGTTATTTTTACAGGAGCTGGATCATCTGCTTACGTAGGAGATACGGTTGCACCCTATTTAACTGAACATGGTGATCGAAGTAGATTTAAATTTGAAGCAATTGATACTACAAAGATTGTATCAACGCCAATGCAGTATTTAGAAAAGGATACTCCTACAATTTTAGTTTCATTTGCACGCAGTGGTAATAGCCCAGAAAGTGTAGCAACAGTTGATATTGCTGAAAAAGTTATCAAGAACTTATGGCAACTAACAATTACTTGTGCACCAGAAGGTCAATTGGCAAAACATGCAGAAGGAGACGCAAATAATTTAGTCCTTCTTCAACCTGCAAGATCAAATGATAAGGGTTTTGCTATGACAGGAAGCTTCAGTTGTATGATGTTAACCTCTTTACTTGTTTTCGATACGGCTATGGATTCCAACAAAAGTGAATATGTAGATAGTATTTCAAAAATTGGAACTGAAATTATTGAACGCGAAAGCGAAATTCAAGCTATTGTAGATACTGACTTTGAAAGAATCATCTATTTAGGATCAGGTGGTCTTTCGGGATTAACGCGCGAAGCTCAACTAAAAATTTTAGAATTAACAGCTGGACAAAAAGCAGCTATGTTCGATAGCTCAATGGGATTCCGTCATGGACCTAAATCATTTGTTAACTCAAAATCGCTTGTTTTTGATTTCTTGAGCAACGAGAATTATGTACGTCAATATGATGTTGATATTCTTGAAGAAGTAAAACATGATGAGATTGCCCCAACAGTTATGGGAATTGGACAAAGTAGTTCAAATAACTTCGATGGAGATAACTTCGTCTTCGAAAAAGGAACAGTTAGTTTGCCAGATGCTTATCTAGCATTTCCAGATATTATGTTTGCTCAAGTATTAGCTCTAATGACATCTCTAAAAGTTAAAAACACTCCAGATACACCATCAGCTACAGGTACTGTTAATCGTGTTGTTAAGGGTGTTACAATCCATGAATTTAACTAAAAGGGGATAATGATTTGAGTTATTATATCTATGCTGATAAGTTCTTTCTAGAAAATGCAACTGAAAACGATGGTTACTTAGAAATTAAAGATAATGGTACCTTTGGTCAATTTAGCAGTGAAAAACCAGAAGGAAAAATTATTGATAAAAAGGGACAATGGATTGCTCCAGGATTAGTTGATACTCATATTCATGGTTTGTTAAATCATGATGTGATGGATAATGATGAAAACGGCCTGCGTGTGATGTCTAAAGGATTATTACAATGCGGAGTTACTTCGTGGTTACCAACAACACTAACAGCCAGTTCTGATCAACTAAACGATGTGGTTAGGACTATAAGCTCTTTGGACAATAACAAAGGAGCTAAGATTCAAGGTATTTACTTTGAAGGCCCATATTTCACTGAAAAGCATAAAGGAGCCCAAAATCCTAAATACTTCAACAATCCAAGTATTGAAGAGTTCCATAAGTGGCAAAAATCAGCTAAAGGAATGATTCGCAAGATTGCTATAGCACCAGAAAAAAATGGATCCGTTGAGTTTACTAGAGAAATAAGCTCTGAAAACGTAGTTGTAGCACTTGGCCATAGTGATGCAACATACGATCAAGCCAAAGCTTGTGTGGAGGCAGGAGCTAAGATGTTTACCCACACTTATAATGGTATGAGTGGTTTGAATCATAGAGAACCTGGGATGGTTGGAGCAGCAATGGCAATGGACAATGTTGTTGATGAATTAATCTGCGATGGTCATCATGTTCATCCGGCTGCTGTTAAGACATTAATTAAATTAAAAGGTCAAAACCATATTGCTCTAGTAACTGACTGTATGAAGGCCGGATTAATGCCAGATGGAAACTATATTTTGGGTGAATTCCCAGTTATTGTCGAGAAGGGTACTGCTAGATTAGTTGATGGTGGTAGTTTGGCAGGAAGCATTTTGCAGTTAAAGGATGCTATTAAGAATGTAGTGGATTGGAATATAGCAAGCCCTGCAGAAGCAATCCGTATGGCATCTGCTACTGCAGCAAATAGTGCTGGAATTGGTGATAGCTGTGGAAAAATCTTACCAGGCCGTGAAGCTGGCTTCATCATTTTAAGTCCTAATATGGAACTACAGGAAACGTATGTAGATGGTGTAAAAGCAGAATAATAAATAAAAAGCATAACGAATTTGAATTAATAATTCGTTATGCTTTTTTTCTACCCAAAGTCAAGC
>NZ_JQCQ01000001.1:1706-141367 GCF_001437605.1 Pediococcus argentinicus | reverse complement strand
CAACCACAAAGGGATTATCGCACAAATAAGCTTTTATTTTATATTTCTTTGACTCATAAAATTGAATAAATCATTAGATAGAATAATGTCGTTTTGATTCAATTGTGTAATTTCTTTTTTACCTGTCATTAGTAGGATCTTAATTAATTGTTCTTTCAATTGTTCGATAAATTCAATCAGATTCTCTGGACCTTCTTTAATTAGAATGTGGAGGAATAATCCGGCAATCCCAACATTATCAGCACCTAAGGCAAAAGATTTAATGATGTCGGCAGAGTTACGAATACCACCAGTCGCTGTAATTGAACTAGAACTGTTGGTTGTACGTGATTCCAGAAGGGATTCCACGGTAGAAAATCCAAAGCTTTGCAAGAATTCTAACTCCTTATTTGAGCGTCGGGCGTTTTCAATCTGAATGAAATTAGTTCCACCCAAACCACCGACATCGAAGTTGGTTGCTCCAATGGATTGGAGTGCTAAAAAATCTTGTTTAGAGAAACCAGTTCCAACTGACTTAATGATGACAGGAACAGTTACGTTTTGAATGATTTGTTTAATGTTGTTCAGCCAATGAAAGTCTTGATCACCTTCTGGCATAACAACTTCCTGAGCAACATTAACGTGAACTTGTAAAATATTAGCATCAATCATATTAATCGCTTCTTGTGCTGCTTGATAGGGTGTATGTGCTCCAACATTAGCTAATAAGATGCCATTAGGATTAACTTTACGAACCACTTTAAAAGTATCAACTAGTTCTGAGAACTTTAAAGCTACACTTTGTGATCCAACCGCCATAGCAATGTGCGTTTGGTGGGCCACTTCAGCTAATTGTTGATTTATTTTACCAGTTTGAATGCTGCCTCCAGTCATTGCTTGAATAAAAAAAGGAAATTCCAAATTAATTCCCGCAATTTTAGTAGCTAGGTTGATTTCATTTTGATTCAATTCAGGTAGTTGGTTCGGAACTAATCTAACATCATCAAAACCGGACTTACTTGTAGGACTAAAAAATTTTTCCGCTAAAGATACGTGCTCATCTTTACGATGGGAATGAACATTTTTCATAATAATCACCTTATTAAATTTGATAATCGGTAATATGATGGACATCTAATTTTAGTGGCTGAATTCCGGCTGTAACCCATTTTTTTAGTAGGTCATTAATTGGTTTGAGTGAGTTGATGATTACGATTCCACAATCACCGCCACCAGCACCGGAAGATTTAGACGCACCATCGAAACTATCAGCAATGGAACATAATTGAACTAGTGCAGGAGTTTCAATTATTACACCACTTAAGTCAGTCAATTCATGCAGTAAAGCTCGATTCTCTATAATTCCATTTTGAATTGTTTTCAAATCAGCGTTATGAAATCCCTTGATAATATTTTGGATACAAACTTCACTCTTTTGAAGAAAATCGTCATAACGTTTGGTTTTTTGGTAACCAGTAGATGCAACTTGATCCACAAGATTGGAAGTTGAAGCGGGGGAGCCTGTCCAACCGATCAATAGTTCTAAATCTTTAGGCGCATCTAATAATTCAATTTTTAATAATGGCCAATCTGCTTCTAGAATAGTTTTTAAGTCGTTGGTACGGCGCATACTATTTAGCCAATCACGGTTAAAAGACTGATATGCAATCCAACCACCGTATACACTAGCAGCTACATCCCCAAGAGACCCGTTACCTTGTACCTCAAGGTGAGCAATGGCAGCTAATTTAAATAAAAGCTTTTTGTTCAACTCAATCTGATAAAGTTTTGCCAATACTTTAATAGTTGCAACAGTAACGGCTGCAGAGCTACCAAGTCCATATTTTTTTCCTTCTGGATTATCAAGGTCACTATTGATAGACAAATCGAAAGTGAGCAACTTTTTTCCCATTGCTACAGCAAGTTCTTCAGTAATTGCAATAGCAGACAAGATGTAATGATAAGGATTATCGCGTTCATCTACCACGAGCTGTCCTTTATTACGTCGCCAAGATAAGATTTGGTTTTGGTACTGTTCAGAAATAATTCTTCCTTTTTGGTTAGTAGTGGTTTTTATACTAGCTGTTACAAATTGATTTAAAGCTACAATAATTGCCGTGTGTCCGGGTTCAACAATTGCATATTCGCCAGCAATATATAGTTTTCCAGGAGCTTGTTCGGTGAGCAAAGTACTCATCCTTTCCAAAATGAATTTAATATATTTTAATTCCGGGTCCCATATGAGCAACAATCAGTTGATTTTCGTTGAATTCATCCAAAAGACTATTCTTAATTTGCTTGAGATTGTTGTTTTGGCAAATGATTTTAACATTTGGACCAGCATCAATTGTAGCATAACACTCGATACCGTCATGCCTAAGTTGTTGAATAATTTGCAAAACCTTTAAAGTATCGGGCTCGAAGTACGTAAAAGGTGGATTTGAGCTCAATGTAGTGGCATGCATTTGCATAGCATTGTTTTCGGCCATTTCACCAATTTTAGAAAAGTTTCCAAATCTAATAGCTTGTTTCATTTCGTCGATGGCTTGGTTTGCTGTATTTGTCCATTCCTTAAAGAATGGGGAAGTTTGGGCGGTATTGCTCATCCCATTAGTACTAGAAATACGCTTTGGCTGGTCATTAATAACAACCGTGAGCATATTTATTTTAAAGTCAGCAGGAGATTCTAGCGGTTCAGCATAGGAAGAATCGTGATCATGCCCACGATGCCAATGAACAAAATTACCGAAAATGGATCTGGTTGCTGATCCAGATCCTAATCGAGCAACACTAGAAAGTTCCTTTAAAGATAACTGGGTTTGTGTAGCTTTCATGGTTGCGCCAGCTAAGGCTGCCATAGCAGAGGCTGAAGATGCTAGCCCAGCAGAATTAGGAACATGATTATCCGAGGTTATTTCTGCAAATTTTGGACCATCCCACATGTCCGAAAAGTGTTTAATAATACGATTAACTCTTTTTAATTTATCGGTGGGTTGCTGTTTTTGATTAATTGTTAAAATATTTTGTTTTAAATCTGACCTGAATTTAACACTTGTTTCGGTATAAAATTCATCCAATGTTAGCGAAATACTGTCATTAGTAGGTAGTATTAAATTTGAGTCTGCTTTACCCCAATACTTAATCAAAGCGATATTAGTATGAGCTTTTGCATGACCAGTTAAAAGTTCTGACATGTTTAAATTCCTTATGTTATAGTTTTTCGATCCAAGTGCTCGTTGCGCCGGCGTCGGTGAGAGTATTACTCATTGATTCAGCTGTTTGGTGATCTTTAACAAGTACAATGACGCAACCACCAAGCCCACCGCCGGTTAATTTAGCACCCAAGGCATTATTTTGCTGAGCGGTTTCAATCAGATGTTCAACAGTAGGGTGACTAACACCCAATTCTTTTAAAATTGCATGTGCTTGATCCATAATTTGGCCCAATTCTACAACGCGATTCAAAGATAGATTTTTGATTGCTTGCTGAGCAAGGTCGCCTAAATCCTCAATGAGTTTTTCGTTGTGTGCATCTGAAATAACTTTGTCATGAACCAATTGAACGGCTGTACCAGTTTTTCCTTTAATACCAGTGTCGGCAATAACCAAGTAAGCATCAAGGTTCATTTCGATTGTTTCTAATGTTGTTCCCTTTTTGAAAAGGATAGGAAGACTAGAACTAGCAGTTGCTGAATCAAGGCCACTAGGAGAGCCATGAATAATCTTTTCTGAAATGGCTACTTGCTTGAGCAATTTGGTATGTGACAATGGTTTTTGATAGAAACTGAAGATTCCCCGCACTAAAGCCACAGCGGTTGAAGCTGATGAACCCATACCGCGTTCAGCAGGGATATTACTATCAACGGTGATAGTTAGGTTACTTGGGTTACCATTCAATTCGTCAATAGTTTTTAAAATAAGTGTTTTAATACCCAATAAGTTGGCAGTCATTTGGTCGACATTACCAGTGTAATAGCGACTTCTAAATAAGATGCCAGATTCTTGACTGGATTTAATATGTACTTTAGTTTGAATATTCTTGAGGGGAAGGGCGATGGCTGGTTGGCCGTATACTACGCTGTGTTCCCCGATTAAAATTATTTTTGAGTTACTGCTTGCTGAAATTTCCATGAATAGCGCAGCTCCTTTAATTAGTCCACTGTAAATAATACCTTAAAAACGTCATTTCTTCTATGTGATTAAAGTAAACTTTTGGTAAAATTAAGTAGTAACAAGAAATTGGTGAAAAAATGAATGAAGAAACAAAGTATGCCGTCGTAGATTTAGAGACAACTGGGACGGACTTACAAGGTGAAAATCGAATAATTCAAATTGGCGTTGCTTTTGTTCAATCAGGGAAGGTTATTAAAAAATACTCTACTGATGTTAATCCACAGATGAACATTCCAGCTGCAATTACTAAATTGACAGGAATTGATAATCAGCGTGTATTTAATGCACCCATTTTTGAAAATCTAGCTGGAAAAATTTACAGTATGTTGCAAGGCTGTGTTTTTGTAGCTCATAATGTCGACTTTGATTTTCCATTCTTAAATAAAGAATTAGAACGCAGTGGTTATCCCGCATTGGATATTTCTGCAGTGGACACAGTTTCATTGAGTCAAATTCTATTTCCCGGAGTGAGAGGATACAGGTTACGCGATTTGACCCATTATTTGGGTATTGAGCATGATGATCCGCATTCTGCTGATAGTGACGCTGATGCAACGGCAGAATTATTTATAAACCTGCAAAAGAAGCTGATTGACTTACCAATAATCACCTTGGAATGTATGACAAGAATTGGTCATGGGTTACCTAGGCAAACTCATGAACTAATCACTCATACTTTGGAACAAGCCAGATTGAATAGTGCTGATTTGCCTGAAGGCTTGGATGTTATTTCAGGATTAGCCATTAAAAAAGATAACATTGTTAAAACCAAGGAAATGCAAGAGAAACGCTTAAAGTATCCTCAATCTAAGGCCGCAAAGTTAAAGATGTATCCGGATGACTTAAAATGGCGTAAAACTCAGTCGATGCTGATGAACTATATTTATCAGCAGTTTAATGATCCTAATGTTTTGTCTGATAATTTAGTTGTAGAAGCACCAACCGGAATGGGAAAAACCTTAGGATATTTGGTACCACTTTGGTTTGTTGCACAGAATACACAAAATAAAGTGGTCATTTCGGTGCCAACAACCATTTTACAAAATCAAATTATTAATCAAAGTGTTCCGGTTCTATCAAAGATTGTAGGTCGTAAAGTTAATGCAGTGGTTGTAAAGGGTGGCAATAATTACCTCAGCTTAACTCGGTTTAGTAAACTAATTAAACAAAAGGACAATTTTAGTCGAGAATCAGGAATTCTTGCTATGAAAATACTAGTTTGGTTATTGGAAACTAGTCGTGGAGATTTGGATGAAATAAACAGCAATCTTGGTTTTTCCAATTTTATCGATCAGGTTCGACATACGGGTGATTCAGAACTTGATAAAAAATCACCATTTTATGGACACGACTTCTATCGAAAAAATAGAGCAGAAGAACAATACGCTGACTTTTTAATTACAAATCATAGTTATCTGATTAATAATCCGGATCACTTTAAGACCTCTGATAGACATAAGCCATTCCTCGTTTTAGATGAGGCACAACACTTTGTTGAAATTGCTCAAAGTAGCCAGGATATTAAGTTAGATTTAAACGCACTAATGGCAACTACTCATCATGTTGTTAGCAAGTTAGTTATGAATCATGGTGAAAATATTTTTAATACTTTTGAAATGTATCCTAATGTGACATTTAGAGTTCGTAGATTCGCTAATATGCTAGAATCCTGCAATTCAAAGATTATGAAATTACAGCATCAATTGTTTATATCAGATGTGAAGCGTCAGAGTGATGTTAGAAATGATAATCAGCCATTTGATGTCTCTATAAATAGTTCCAGTATTAATAATCTCGCAATTTCATTAACTAAAATGAATGATGATTTGGCTGGTGCTTTTATTGAATTTGAAGCTGCCGACGATCTTCTAAATAATGGGAATCAGTTTTCAAAAGATCAGTTACAACGTTGGAATGAAATCAAAATCAGCTTACAGCGTTTATCAGAGCAAATGATTACAATCAATTCAATGGTTACTGAATTAAAGCAACAGAATGGAATTAATTGGATTACAGTTGGACCTAATCACGATGAAGGAAGTATCCGGATTGCCCATGGAACTCTAAATCCTGCCAATCTGTTCCAGAATAAAATTCAAGCCAACTTTAAGAAAGTTTTATTGATTGGTGGAAGTTTATTCGCGGGGCATAATCGAAACTATTTTCTTGATAACTTTAATTTTAAAGACAATGTCACAGTACATTCGTTTAATAGTGGTATTAATTTTTCAGAACAACTAGATTTAGAGGTCGTGTCTGACGATCAATTTTCAATGGATAATATCTCTAATTCAACTGAATATGAGAACTATTTGAAAGACGCAATTTATCATTTAACAAGCGGCATTAATCGTCAAACGTTAGTTTTATTTAACTCACTAGAAACTGTAGAGCATGTTTATTCGTTGCTAAGAAAGACAGACTTGGGAACTGAAAGACGTATTTTAGCACAAGGCATTCATGGATCTAATGCAAAAATTGTTCGTGAGTTTAATGATGAGGATGATTCGATTCTTTTGGGAGCAGCTAGCTTCTGGGAAGGTGTTGATTTTCCCGGGGATCGATTGGAACTGTTGATTATGACTAGGCTACCATTCCGTTCACCGGACGATAAATACGTACAAAACTTTAATCGCACTCATGGCAGTACATTCCGTAATTTTATTTTACCCGATGCAATTCTCAGATTTAAACAAGGAATTGGTCGTGTGATTAGAAATAGTGATGATCGAGGTGCAGTAGTACTTTTGGATGATCGCTTAATTACGAGAAAATATGGTAAACAATTTATTAATGCGCTACCTCAGGGAGTTTCAAAAAATGAAGTTAATTTAAAACAAGCTCATCAAAACTTGATAGACTTCTTTAGACAGTAAAGGGGTTTAATTGTTTTTGTATTTTGCTATACTAGAAAAGGTGACGACTTTTAGGGGGAAGTGCAATTGATGAATGAAAAAAAACGAAGTCGACAGTCTTTGTTAATCATTTTAACAATTATTGTATTGAGCGTTGTTGGATCAATTTCGATCATTGCACATGAATTACAAAGGCCAGTCACGGTCGATGTAAAGCGCTCTAGTCAAATTGCTCGTAAACATGCCAAGTTGACTCATATTAATGAGGTTCAACGTTTTACACACGGAACATTGGAATATACAGTAGTTGGTTCAACCAAAGATCATCAATATGTATTCGCGGTTGTTCAAGACTCAGGAAAACAGGTTGATATTTTTAAACAATCAACTGGTATAAGTCAATCAAAAGCTGAAAAAACGGTTCGAGGCGCATATTCAGCGAAAAAGATTACTAGTAGCAGTTTTGGAGTTATAAATAAGCAACCAGTTTGGGATATTAGTTTTATTGATCAGAAAAAGCAATTAAATATTGTTACCTTGGATTTCAAAAAGGGCAATGTTATTAAACACGTTAAATCATATTAGGAGTGAAACCAATGAAGCAAATTAACATTATTGATTCAAAAGATTATGTCGACCAAGAAGTTGAAATTGGCGGATGGTTAACTGATAAGCGTTCAAGTGGAAAAATCGCATTTTTACAATTACGTGATGGTACTGGATTCTTCCAAGGAGTTGTTTTGAAGAACCAAGTTGGTGAAGAGTTGTTTGAAGAAATAAAGCGTCTTCGTCAAGAATCAAGTTTAAAGATTGTCGGAACTATTCATAAAGATGATCGTTCACACTTTGGCTATGAAATTGAAATTTCTAGCTTAGAAGTTTTAGGAACAAGTGAAGACTATCCAATCACACCAAAGGAACATGGAGTAGATTTTCTATTAGATCATCGTCACTTATGGTTAAGATCTAAAAAGCCATACGCAATCATGAAAATTCGTAACGAAGTTATTCGTGCAACTTATGAATTCTTCAACAAAGAAGGTTTTATTAAGATTGATGCTCCTATTTTGACAAGTAGTGCTCCTGAAGGAACCACTGAATTATTTAAGACAAAATACTTTGATCGTGAAGCATATTTATCTCAAAGTGGTCAATTATACGAAGAAGCTGCAGCGATGGCTTATGACAAGGTATTTTCATTTGGGCCAGCATTTAGAGCTGAAAAATCGAAGACTAGACGTCATTTAATTGAATTTTGGATGATTGAACCAGAAATGGCATTTATGCACCAGGAAGAGAGTCTTGAAGTACAAGAAAGATATATTGCGTTCTTAGTTCAAAGCGTTCTTGACAACTGCCAATACGAATTGAAATTATTGGATCGCGATCCTAAGATTCTTGAAAAATATACTAAATTACCATATCCACGAGTATCTTATGATAAAGCAATTGAAATGTTGCAAGAATCTGGAGAATTTCCTGATACTAAATGGGGTGACGATTTTGGTTCTCCAGAAGAAACATTCTTGGCTGAACAATTTGACAAGCCTGTGTTCGTTTTAAACTATCCAAAAGCAATTAAACCTTTCTACATGAAACCACATCCAACTCGTGACGATGTTTATTTGTGTGCTGACTTATTAGCTCCAGAAGGTTATGGAGAAATCATCGGTGGATCTGAACGTGAAACTGACTACGATAAGTTATTACAAGTTATCCGCGATAAGGGTATGAATGAACCTGACTATGAATGGTACTTAGATTTACGTAAATACGGAACAGTTCCTCATTCAGGATTTGGATTAGGACTTGAACGTGCAATTACTTGGATTACTGGTGAGGATCATATTAGAGAAGCTATTCCATTCCCACGTTTATTAAATAGATTAAAACCTTAAAGAGGAGCGATACTATGAATGATTTATTTCTTGAAGCGTTAAATTCAGGAAATACTTCGGTCAGCAATCTTCTTTTAGATAACTACCAAAAACTCGGCATGTCGAATGACGAGTTTTTAGTTTATCTTCAGTTACAAAAAGAGAGCGGTCGAGGAAATAAGTTTCCAGAAATGCATAAAGTTGCTCAGAGTATTGGATTTCAAGATACTGATTTTTATAATATTTTACATTCATTGGAAACTAAAAAGTTTTTAGCAGTTGAAGCTAATGCTTACAATTTTCAAATGTTGTATCAAAAACTATCAAAACTGTTAGAAGAACAGCATACTGAAGAACAAAATCAGCATACGGAGAACAGAACAGAAGAACTATTCAACAATATTCAACAAGAATTTGGTCGTATGTTATCTCCAATTGAAATTGAAATGATTAATCAATGGTTAAAAGACGACGGATACAGTTCCGATTTGATCCAAATGGCTCTGAAAGAAGCTGTACTTAATCAAGCATACAGTTTGAAGTATATGGATCGAATCTTACTTTCATGGGAGAAGAAGAACATTAAAACTCCTCAGCAAGTTCAAGGAAATTTAGGGGTTACTCGTCAAAAACAACAGAGTAGTCAAACTAATAATCTTGTTGAAACACGTAGCAAGCCGAAAATTCCGATTACTAAATTAACTAATAAAAATTAAGAAATACAAAAAAGCAATCATTCAAAAGAATGATTGCTTTTTGTTTGTTATTAATGATTAAAAGCTGAAGTAGGTGAGTTCGTTGTTCCAAATCTAGAAGTACTTGTGGTTGTTCCATTAGTTCCATTTGTATTGGTTCTTGAATTATCACTATCACTTGATGAATAGTTACCAACGGACTTAGAAGCAGAGCCACTATTATTCTTTGGATCCAAATCACTATTACCAGTTGTCTTATAAGATTTACCAATTAATTGATAATCGTTGCTACCTTTTTTCTCGACACTAGCTGGCATTGTCCAATCATCGTTAGAAGTAAATTGAGCCATATAACTCATCATGTACTTCCAAACGAGTTGAGCGAGTTCAGTTTGTTGTTGTGTTAGATAACCTGTTGCTGTATTTGCATGATCATATCCAGTCCAAACTGACATTGAATAATGTTTAGTGTAACCAGACATCCAAGAATCACTAGCTGCATCACTAGGATATTGTTTTGCAATATCAGAAGGGTAAGCGACGGTACCAGTTTTAGTTGCCATATTCAATCCAGGAATATTAGCAGCTGTACCAGAACCTTGAGGATCAGTTGTTACACCTTTTAACATTGAGGTCATCATAAATGCTGTACTTGATGACATTGCACGATTGCCTTGAGGCTTGTAGGTGGATTCTTTTCCGTCTTGTTGAACAATTTTATTAATGTAATAAGGCTTGTAGAAAGTACCACCGTTAGCAAAAGCAGCATAGGCGGCAGCTTCTTGTAATGTAGAAATGTATAATCCAATACCATTTGCTAAATCATATGGTTTCTTTTGACTAATACCTAATCCCTTAAGAAATTGAGTAGCATCACTCATACCAACATCTTGTAAGGTTCTAATAGCAGGAACGTTACGGGATTGAATAAGAGCGTCACGCATTGTCATAGTTCCTTTAAAACGTTTATCAAAATCGTAGAGTTTAACACCGTTAGGATCTTTAGGAGATTCAGAACCAGGGTAGGTAAATGAAATATCCTTAACTTTGCGATTGGTTGGCCAGTTTAAATATTGAAGTGCAGGACCATAATCCATGATTGGTTTTGCAGTTGAACCAGAACTACGATCTGTTTGAACAGCTCGGTTAAGACCGAATGTTACATCACCAGTCTGACGGCCACCAAGCATTGCAACGACTTTACCGTTATCATTGTTCACCATTGAAGCTCCGACTTGGAACTTGTCATCAGGAAACTGAATTTCAATATTATTATTACCTAAATCATAAAGTTTCTTCTGAGCAGCGTAATCTAAGTTTGTATAAACTTTTAGACCACCTTTATTTGGATCGTAACCCTTAGCACTTAAATCAGATACAACTTCTTTAAGGTATGGATCGATAATCTTCTTCTTTTTGGTATCAGTTTGTAAAGTACCATGTGTTGAAGACAAGCCAGATTTAACATCAGCTTGTTGAGCTTTTTTTGCATCACTAGCTGAAATAGCCTTATTGTCAGCCATAGCCTGTAGAACAGTATTTCTACGAGCTGTAGCAAACTGCGGGTTCTTAGTTGGATCATAAACAGTAGGAGACTGTGGCATACCAGCTAATAGTGATAATTCCGAAAGATTTAATTTATCAAGTTTCTTACCAAAATAGTATTCTGAGGCAGTTTGCATTCCATAGACACCGTTACCCATATATACCTTATTAATATAGAACTCTAAAATTTGATCCTTACTATATTTTTTATCAACTTGAACAGCTAACCAAGCTTCTTGAGCCTTAACTTTTAAAGTTCGGTCCTTGGCATCAGTTGAGAATACAGCTAACTTAACTAGTTGCTGAGTAAGCGTACTTGCACCTTGTAGACCAAGTGATGATCCAGTTAAGTTCGCAGCAGCTGCTCCAAGAATACGAACTGGATCAACACCATTATTTTTATAGAAACGACGGTCTTCAATCGAAACAATAGCGTTCTTTAAAGTTTTTGGAATATCTTTTCGATTAACATAGTCTCGATTTTGAGTACCAAGTCGTGTTAATACCTTACCTTTATTGTCGTAAATGACAGTAGCATTATCACTAGCCAACTGTGCATGCGTTATTTTTGGAGCGCCTTTGGCATAGTACATAAATAGTCCAGCTGCCATAACGAAGCAGGCAACGAAGAATACGGCTACTCCAAGTATAATTTTTTTCCATAGGCCTGAGCGATTACTATCAGGTCGAGAACGAAGTGTTTCGTGTTGCGTTCTCCTCAATGGCTGATCTTGATCGGAATTGTGGTTATCCATGTGATTCTCCTTTTTAAATCCTAAATGAATGGATTGTCATTCAGTAATTGATCAACTACATCTAAGTAGGGGATCGTTGGATTTAGTTTATATTTAATTTCGAATCCGGCTTGTTCTATGTTAACAAGTGGAATAGATTGACGCCCTCCATCATCTTTATTATCCCAATAGTGGAACAAATCGGAAGCTTTGAGAAGGAACACTCTGTCTAATTTTACAAATTTTATCACTGTAAAGCAAATCCCACCAGCATTTAGACACTGTTTCATGTGTTTAATCTGATGCTCATGAAAGTTCTTTAATGGAAAAGAAGTCTTATTAGTAGTTTCTTTTGCATCAAAATCAATATACTTTCCTTTATATACACCGTTATAATCGGTAGTAGAAGCCTGTCTAAAGTAGGCCTCTTGGATTTGAGCTGCACTACGTTTTGGATACTTAACTTTAACAATTTGAATGGGTGTTGGTTTCTTATGAATGACGGCGATATCATGGCTTAAATAATACTGATTACTATTATTAATCTCGTCTTCAAGAGTCATCCCACGTTTGCCAAATTGAACAGATCTTTTTGTCATTGGTTTGTCTGAAATAGATTTAGGTACAAATTTATTTCCATTGGGATAATTAAATTCCACGCGAACATCTCCTTAGGTATTTATATTATACTATAGAGACGTAGATTAAATCGCAGCTTAACATAATTGTAAAAAAGGACTTTTAATAAATATGAAAAGAATTTGGATAAGCGGATACAGAAGTTATGAATTGGGAATCTTTAATGATAAGGATCCAAAATTAGCGGTTATTAAATATCTCATAAAAAGAGAATTGAAGATCGCGATTGAAGACGGCTTGAATTGGGTTATAACTGGTCCTCAGATGGGGATTGAGCAATGGTCTTTGGAATGCGCCGTTGATTTAAAGAAAGATTACCCGGAATTACAGATAGCAATGATGATGCCATTTGCTAATTTTGGAAGTCAGTGGAATGAAAACAACCGTATGAAATTAAATGATTTAATTGCTAAAGTTGATTTTGTCGGTAAGGTGAGTGAAGAAGAATATCAATCCCCACAGCAGTTAAAGAATTTCCAAAGTTTTATGTTAAATCATACCGACGGTGCAATTTTAATCTATGATGATGAGCATGAAGGAAAAAGTGAATTTGATTTAGAAGCAATTCGAAAGTTTCAAGAAACGGCAGATTATAGTTTGAGGCTGATCGATTTCTATGAATTACAAGATGCAGCTGAAGAGTATGCTGAAATTAACAATTAGTTTTGCTAGATAGTTTGAATTTACGTTAAACTTTGATACAATCAAAGTGTTAGTACGAATTAAGTATGCAATGAGGTGCAGAAATGGAAAACATTAATTTTACTCCAAAAGATATTTTACAAAAAGAATTCAAGGCAAAGATGCGTGGATATGATCCCGCTGATGTTGATAGTTTTCTTGATTCAGTAATTAAAGATTACGAAGCATTTCAAAAGGAAAATCAACAATTAAAAGACGAAAACGAACGCCTTTTAGATAAGGTTGACGAACTTTCGAAACAAGCTTCAGTATCAAAGGTTTCTGAGGACGTTCAGCCATCTGCAGGAACTACTAACGTTGACGTACTTAAGCGTCTTTCAAACTTGGAACGTCGCGTATTCGGTTCACAACTTGAAAACGACGATAACGATTCACATCGTATCTAAGTGTAGGTATTTAAACAATATTTATAACTTTGCAAATTTCGGGTAATTGCGGTTAACTTTTGTTAACTGAGGAAAGTCCATGCTCGCACAAGCTGCGACGCTTGTAGTGTTCGTGCCTGGCGAAAAAATAAGCTGGGGTATTTGCTTTTGCAAATAACGGCGGGTGAAACGACTAAGGCTTCGGCTATGTTCGAGTAACTCTGAAAAGTGCCACAGAGACGATCTGATTGGGAAACTAATTAGTTGGAACGCGGTAAACCCCTCGAGCGGGCAACCCAAACTACGGTAGGGGCGCTTCACATATGAAAATGAACAAAATGTGGGGGCAGATATTATCTGGAGATAGATGATTACCCAAATTTAGATTTTCCTGAGAATTTATTTTGGACAAAACATGGCTTATAGAAATTTGCATTTCAGGAGCTAGGGTAAAAGATTTCTTTTATCCTAGCTTTTTATTTAATCAAAAAGTGGGAAAAACAATGAAAAAATACAATTTAATTGCAACAATGGCAAGTGGTCTGGAAAGTCTAACTAAGAAAGAACTAATTGGTTTAGGCTACAAAGTTAATACTGAAAACGGTCGGGTTCGTTTTGAAGGAGACGTATCAGACATTATTAAAACCAATTTATGGTTAAGAACTGCTGATCGAATTAAGATTGTTGTCGGTGAGTTTGAAGCCACAACATTTGATGATTTATTTGAAAATGTGAAATCTCTGCCCTGGGACGAATTGATTCCAATTGACGGCGAATTTCCAGTAAGTGGACGCTCAAAAAAATCGACATTACATAGTGTTCCTGATGTTCAAGCTATTTCTAAAAAAGCTATTGTTGAAAAATTGAGAGAAGTATTCCATTGGCGAAATGTTCTACCAGAAACAGGTCCCAAATACGCGATTGATATTGCAATTGATAAAGATCACGTGATGGTGACACTTGATACTACAGGCGATAGTCTATTTAAACGTGGATACCGTGTCGCTGCAGGTGATGCTCCCTTGAAAGAAACTATGGCTGCTGCTTTAGTTAAATTGACAAACTGGCACCCAGATATGCCGTTAATCGATCCAATGTGTGGTTCTGGAACAATTCTGATTGAGGCTGCTCTTATTGGTCAAAATATTGCTCCTGGTTTTAATCGTGACTTTGCTTGTGAGAACTGGAATCTCATTGATAATGACTTAATCGAAAAGATTAGAGACGAAGCTGACCAACAAGCTAACTATGATATTGATCTTGATATCACAGGCTATGATATTGACCAAAATATGGTATCAATTTCTCAAAAGAATTCTGAAGAAGCAGGTTTAGGTGATTTGATTACTTTTAAGCAACAAGCAGTTAAGGATTTTGTAACGGATAAAAAGAATGGTGTCATGGTTGGTAACCCTCCTTATGGTGAACGTTTAAGTGATCGCGACTCAGTTCGAGTTTTGTACCGTCAATTAGGACAAGTGACGAAACCTTTAACATCGTGGAGCAAGTATTTCTTAACAAGTGACCTAGAGTTTGAAAACTTTTATGGTCAAAAAGCAACGAAAAAACGTAAATTATATAATGGAGCACTGAGAACAGACTTCTTCCAATTCTGGGGAAAAAGAGAACATTAATTTCTATAGTGGGTGAGTAAAGTATGAAAGTAGCAGTTATTGGTAACGGAATAGTTGGTGCAACTACATCATATATTCTTAGTAAAAATGATAATGTAGCGGTAACGCAATTTGACAGTGCAAAAGGACAGGCTACGTCAGCTTCAGCTGGTATTATTGCCCCATGGCTCTCTAAACGCCGTAATAAGAAATGGTATCGCTTAGCACGCGAAGGTGCAGCATTTATGAATCAACTTGCTCACGATACAAAGATGCCAAGTTCTGTTTATCGTGAAGATGGAGTAGTTTATTCACGAAAAACAGAAAATGATATTGATGATTTACTAGAACTTGGTCAAGAACGTAAAGTAGATGCCACTCTTATGGGCCAATTACAGAAATTATCTCCAACCATGATGCAAGAAAAGTTTCCTTTCACACAAATATCTGATTGGGGCCTTTTTGTTGAGGGTGGTGCGACAATTGATGGTCAGAAATTCGTTGCATATTTAAATCAACAAACGGATTTTGAACAGCAATACTTAAATAAAACTGTTTCGATTAGTAATGAAAAAGGACGATTAAGCATTAATGGTGTTGCTTTTGATAAAGTTGTATTGGCAGTTGGAGCATGGCTTCCACAGTGTTTAGAATCGATTGGATGGACAGTTCATGTACGTCCTCAAAAGGGACAATTAATTGAGGTCCAACTTTCCGATGAAAAAGTCGATAGTTTAATTGGGTTACCAGTTTTAATGCCTGAGGGAGAACGAGATTTTATTCCAACCAATAAAAACACTTTAATAATTGGGGCAACCCATGAGAATGATGAAGGATTTGATTTAAGTAGAAGCCAAGTGGTAATGGACGACTTACTCAAGAGTGGTCAAAACTTAATTCCAAATTTAACAGAAGCCGACATTATTGGTTATCGTGTTGGAACTCGAGCATATACAAACGATTTTGCGCCATTTTTTGGTGAACTAGAAGATAATAGTAATATTTACGTAGCTTCTGGATTGGGTTCTTCAGGCTTAACTACAGGACCGATTATTGGCCAAATGCTGGCCAAACAGGTTCTGGGTGAAGACATTGAGATGTCTGAGTATACTAATCCAGTAAATAATTATATTGATAAAAGAGGCTAAGCCGATGAAAAGAGTAGAAAGATTTTATTATCAGCCAGATTTCTTAAGCGGATTGGTCAGTTGGTCCTGGACTCTAATGACGTTAGTTGTTGGAGTTATATTTTGGTTAGAGGTTACTCATTTTAATTGGATTACAGCAGTATTCTTTGTGGCATTTTTACTTATTATGGCTATTCAAATTGTAACTAGAACGATTGAAGTTGTTGGTGAGGATTTAATTTTGAATCGCACGATTCATCGGACTTGGATTGTTATGGATATTAATGAAATCGAAAATGTTAGCAAATATCGCTGGGGTATTAAACTATTCTATAATGGTATTGAATATCGATTTATGATGACACCAAAATCAAGAAATCAATTACTAGACCTACTAGCGGGAGGAGAAGCATGATGAAAACAGATATTGAAATTTCACAAGCAGCTCAAATGGAGCCCATTCAAAAAATTGCTGAAAAAGCGGGATTTGATGCAGCAATTGTTGAACCATATGGTAATTCAAAAGCAAAAATTAACGTTTTTGAGGATCATACTGAACGAAAAATGGGAAAACTAGTTTTAGTTACATCTATTAATCCAACTCCGGCCGGAGAAGGAAAATCAACCGTTTCAGTTGGACTTGCTGATGCTCTTCAGAAATTAACTGGTTCCACAATGTTAGCCTTGAGAGAACCATCTCTTGGACCTGTAATGGGCATGAAAGGTGGTGCAACTGGTGGTGGATACGCACAAGTTGTACCAATGGATGACATCAATCTACATTTTACTGGTGATATGCATGCCTTAACTGCAGCTAATAATACGTTGGCAGCTTTAATTGATAATCATATTCAACAAGGAAATGATTTAAATATTGAACCACGCAGCATTTCGTGGAAGAGAGCTTTGGATATAAATGATCGTGCACTTAGAAATGTCGTTATTGGATTGGGTGGTCGTTTCAGCGGTGTTCCGCGTGAAGATGGATTTGATATTACGGTAGCCAGTGAGTTAATGGCCGTGCTCTGTCTTTCAAAAAATTTACATGATCTAAAAACCCGTATTAACAGAATTGTTATTGCTAACAATACTGATGGAAAGCCAGTCACGGTTGGTGATTTGCAAGTTGGTGGTGCAATTACAGTTCTCTTAAAGGATGCTCTTAAACCTAATTTGGTCCAAACCTTAGAACACACACCTGCATTGATGCATGGTGGACCGTTTGCTAATATTGCCCACGGTTGCAATAGTGTACTAGCTACTCAAACAGCACTTAAATATGCTGACTATGCGGTGACTGAAGCTGGTTTTGGTGCTGATCTTGGTGCCGAGAAGTTTCTTGATATAAAGACGCCTGTTCTTGGTAAAACTCCTGATACAGTCGTTATTGTCGCAACTATTCGGGCGTTAAAATATAATGGTGGGCAAAAGTTAAAAGATTTAACAAATGAAAATCTTGAGGCACTAAAAAATGGATTTAAGAATCTACAACGCCACATTAAAAATATGCAGAGCTACAATGTGCCAGTTGTAGTAGCTATTAATCAATTTGTTAGTGATACAGAAGATGAAATTAAGCTTCTTGATCAATTAGTTAGTGATATGGGTGTTAAGATCGTAAATACAAATGTTTGGGAACATGGTGGTGCTGGTGCATCCGATTTGGCTCAAGCAGTAGTAGAAAGCACCACTGAAACGCATGATGATTTCAAACGACTTTATGATAATAACTTATCTGTGAAAGATAAAATCGAGACGGTTGTTTCTAATATTTACGGTGGTAATAAAGTTGAATACTCAAGCAAAGCTGAGAAGAAGTTAAAAGAGATTGATACAAATGGATGGAGCAATCTTCCAATTTGTATTGCTAAAACTCAATATTCATTTACAGATGATCCTAAAAAGCTTGGCGCCCCATCAGACTTTACAATCCATGTTTCGGATTTAAATATTAAAACCGGTGCTGGATTTATTGTTGTATTAACTGGGAACGTGCTAACTATGCCTGGATTACCAAAACATCCAGCTGCTTTAGATATTGATGTTGATGATAACGGCAAAATCTCTGGACTATTTTAAACTAAGTTAGGATTTTTGATATGAAAAAAAATATGATCGTTTATATGATGGGATTGGTTTTACTAATAATTGATCAAATTGTGAAATCAATCGTCAATAAAACTATTCCAATTGGTCATATCAGACCTGGAATTGAAGGTATTATTTCAATTACCAATTTGAGAAATACAGGAGCTGCTTGGAGCATTTTAGAGGGCAGTCAGTGGTTCTTTTACATCGTTTCAATCATCGCAATCAGTGTGATTGTGTATTTATTATTTAGAATGCGTTCAAGTCTTGGATTTACAATTGGTTTTGTTCTTATGCTAGCTGGTACGATTGGCAATTTTATTGATCGGATTCGGCTTCATTACGTTGTCGATATGTTCCAATTGGATTTATTTTCATTTCCAATTTTTAATGTTGCTGATATGTGTCTAACGTTTGGTGTGATTGTTATTTTTGGAATGATTATATTTGAAGATCGACTGGATGGTAAATAATGGAAACAATTAATTTAACAATTACAGATTCAGCGAAGCAACGGCTTGATAAGATCATTCCAGAACAATTGCCTAATATTTCACGATCACAGGTTCAGAAGCTAATTGAGAATGGAAATATCTTGGTAAATGACAAAAAAACAGTCAGCAGATACAAGGTCCGATTAAACGATCAAATTAAGGTGACGATTCCTGATCCAGTAACTGTTGAAGCCACTCCCGAAGAAATGTCGCTTGATATTGTTTATGAAGATGACGATGTTATTGTTGTTAATAAGCCACAGGGTATGGTTGTTCATCCGGCACCAGGACATGAGCACGGAACGCTTGTAAATGGACTTCTTGCTCATTCACCACTAGCAACTGTTAATGGCGAATTGCGGCCAGGAATTGTCCATCGAATTGATAAGGATACCTCTGGCTTACTGATGGTAGCTAAAAATGACATGGCTATGAAAAGTCTTAGTGGACAATTAAAAGCTAAAAAGAATGAACGTAAATACTGGGCAATTGTTCATGGCAATATTAAAGAAAATAGTGGTCGGGTTGATGCACCAATTGGAAGATCAAAAGTTGACCGTAAAAAAATGGCTGTTGTGGCGGATGGTCGTCCAGCTGTTACACATTTTAAAGTTTTAAAGCGTTTTGGTGATTATACTCTGATTGAATGTCAGCTCGAAACGGGAAGAACTCATCAGATTAGAGTTCATTTGAAGTATATCGGACATCCAGTAGCTGGTGATCCACTTTACGGGCCGAAGAAAACACTAAAGGGAAATGGTCAATTTTTACATGCCAAAACACTTGGATTTGACCATCCAAGAACGGGTGAAGCAATGGTATTCGATGTTCCAGTTCCACCTATTTTTCAAAGAACGCTCGAAAACCTTGACAAAAAATAGGCACTTGAGATAATGAAATAGAACCTTAAGTTAGTCCGGAGAGGCTATAGGTTTACATACTTTGTTAAAAACAGTCTCTCATTCTTTTTGAATGGGATTTTTTTTATAAGGAGATAAGTTGATGGAAAAAGAAATAATGGACGCTATGGCAATGAAACGTGCTTTAACACGAATTACATATGAAATTATTGAACGTAATAAAGGCGTGGAGGACATTGTTTTAATTGGTATTAAAACTCGTGGAGTTTTCTTGGCAAAAAGAATTGCGGAAAGACTTAAACAATTAGAAGAAATTGATATTCCGGTTGGTGAGTTGGACATTGCTGAATATCGTGATGACATTCATGCAATTAACCATTCTGATCGAAAGAGTAACACGGGATTAGCTGACTTAGATTTACAAGGAAAGACTGTCGTTTTAATTGATGATGTTCTTTATACTGGCCGTACAATTCGAGCAGCAATGGATGCAATCATGGATGTAGATCGTCCTGACCATATTAGTCTTGCAGTATTGGTAGACCGCGGACATCGCGAATTACCAATTCGCGCAGACTTTGTTGGCAAGAATATTCCTACCGCACAAAATGAAAAAATAAATGTTTTAGTACATGAAATTGACGATGAAGATCTTGTTAGCTTAGAAACAAAGTAGTGCATGATTTCAACGTGCCAAAGGAGGTTTTATCTTGGCAGAACGCTATTTAATATTAGAAGATGGATCCGTTTTTAAGGGAACGGCATTCGGATCACGCGCTACAACTTTTGGTGAAGTTGTTTTTAATACAAGTATGACAGGCTATCAGCAAATCATTACTAATCAGATTTACCATAACCAAATCATTGTATTCTCGCAGCCAACGATTGGTGGAGCAGGGATTGAACGAGCAAGTTATGAATCTGTTGACCCTACTTGTAAGGGAGTCATTGTTCGTGATGTGGCTAATGTGTCAATTAATCGGCGACGTCGTTTATCGTTAGATGAGTATTTAAAGAGTCAAAACATCCCAGGAATTACTGGAATTGATACTCGAGCTCTAATCAGAAAGCTTCGTCAAACTGGGACAATCAAAGGCAGTATTATTGATCCAGTTAATGATTTGGAACACGCTTTTGATCAACTAAAAGCGATTGTTTTAACCAATCAACAAGTAAACCAGGTCTCAACACCAAAGCCATTTCCAAATCCTGGTTCGGGTAAAAACGTTGTTGTGGTAGATCTAGGTTTAAAGTATGGTATTTTACGCCAACTAAATAAGAGAAACTGTAATGTGACGGTGTTGCCATATTCAGCTACTGCAGATGAAATTTTTAATCTAGATCCCGATGGCGTGATTATTTCTACTGGGCCTGGTAACCCAAATGACTTACCAGAAAGCTTAATTGCGATGGTTCAAGAAGTTGAACGAAAAATACCATTATTTGCAATTGGACTAGGTCACGAAGTTTTTGCTGTTGCCAATGGTTGTGAAGTTACAGAGCTTGCTGCTGAACATCACGGAAACAATCATCCCATTTTGTCTGTTATTACTGATGAAATCATGTACGCTTCCCAGGGACAAGGATATTCAGTTAAGAGAGGAACTGTAGACCGAAACGAATTAATGGTTACACATTATGATATGGTTGACGGTTCAATTCAAGGCTTACGTCATCGTGATTATCCAGCTTTCAGTGTGCAGTTTTTCCCAGATAGCTATCCTGGTCCTTATGAAGTAACTGAACTTTTCGATGAATTTAGTGAAATGATGACGACCAGAGGAAGGTGATTAAATGGCTGCTAGAAAACGAGTCAAAAATATTCTTATTATTGGAGCTGGTCCTAATCAAATTGGATTAGATACTGAAATTGATTCAGCAACACTCCAAACAATTAAAGAATTGCATAATGCTGGTCATACAATCCATTATGTCTCAAATAATGCTAATTCAATCATTGCTGATTTAAAAGAATACGTAACCTTTATAGTAAGCAATTTAAATGTTAATGCGATTATTAATATCCTAAAAGAACATCAAATTGATACTATTTTACCAACGTTAGGTAGTGGAATTGCTTTAGAATTAGTTGATCAATTAGAAGACGCCGGTATTTTGGATGAGCTTAATATCAAAACAATTGGTGTCACAACAACAACGATTCATAATTTACAAAATCCAGAATTAATGAATCGTGTGTTAAGTCATATTAAACAACCAACGATTCCAACAACTGTTGTAGATAGTAATGAAGCGGCTATTCGTTTTGTTAAAAAAGTTGGATATCCGGTTATCATCAAACCAATTGCTTCTTTAACTAAAACGAACCGTTCTCGATGTGAAAATGAACATCAAATGATTGAGAATCTTGAAAGTAGTTTTAAGGTATCAACAACGCATCAAGTTGCGGTTGAAAAAAGTATCGTTGGATTTAAAGAAATTGAAATGGTAGTGATTCGTGATGCCGAAGGAACGAAGCTCCTGATTAATGGCGCAGAAAACTTTAATCCGGTCGGAGTTCATGCTGGGGATTCCATTATCTTTAGTCCAACTCAGACCTTAACTGACGCCGAATTCCAAGCTTTACGACAAGCAACATTTAGAATTGCAGAAATCTTTAGAATTAAGGGCGTTTGTCACGTTCAATTTGCACTGGATCCAGCCGGTAACAATTACTTCGTAACTCGAATAAATCCATTCTTTGATCGAAGTACTGCATTTGCCGCTCGTGCAACAGGTTATCCAGTAGCATATGTTGTTTCAAGCATTCTCTTAGGTAAAAACTTAAGAGACATTGAAATTCCAGGTTTAAAGCATCACGAGTCTTTAGCTTTGATAGAACCAACGCTAGACCATGTTGCTGTTAGATTTCCAACTTGGTCATTTGCTAGTTTTAAGAACGCTGAGCAGGAATTAAATACTAGAGTTAAATCGACTGGAGCTGTAATGGCGTTTGGTAGAAGTATGGAAGAAGCACTTCAAAAAGCCATTCGTTCAGTTGATTCAACAACATCTGCTGAACAAGCTGCATTGGACGAATCTAGATTAACGGAAGCGCAATTAATCAATGTCTTGATTCATCCAAGGGCCGGAGAAATATTCTATCTACTTGAAGCAATTCGTCGTGGATATACGGTCGACGAGTTGGCTGAATTAACCAAAGTTGATGCATTTTATTTTTATAAACTGCAGCATTTAGTTTCAATTGAACAAAATGTTCGTAAGAATCCTTTCGATGTTGATGCTTTAAAACAAGCTAAGTATTTTGGCTTAGGTGATAGTCAATTGGCACATTTGTGGCATTCCCATTCTGATCGTGTTCGCGATTTCAGAATTAATACTGCTAAATGTCTACCCACATATAAAGGGATTGAGCCCACAGCCGGTGAATTTCCATTTATTACAAATATTTATTATTCAACATTTGAAGATGAGGATGAATTAACAATTGATGATAAGCCTAAAGTGCTAGTTCTTGGAACAGCTAATAATCAGGTTGGTACAAATAGTGCTGCAGAATATGCAACTGTTCAAGAAATAAAAGCACTGCAGGCATTGAATTATCAAGTAGTTTTGTTAAACAATAATCCAAATGCTATTTCGCTCTCATTTGGAATGGCAGATAAAGTATATCTTGAGCCATTAACAATTGAAAACTGTTTGAACATCATTGAACGGGAGCAGCCTGAACATATTATTGCTCAAGGTAAGTGGGAAATAGTAACTAGGTTGATTGAGCGAGGAGTGACTATTCATCAATTACCACTTAGTCGAACAACTCGATCTGAGAACGTTGAATCCGACTTCATGCTTATAGCATGTAAATACCAGAATCAAATGGCAATTTATGGTGGAGTAAAGGTTGAAGGACATCAATTGAATAGTTCGTTAAACTTAAATTCTAAGATCAAAAATAAACTGAATCCAATCGTTACTGCAGAACTAAAGAAGCAGGATCGAAATGGTATTTACACTGTTGTATTTAAGCAGAACAATGAACATTTAACGGTTACAGGCGTTGTTCCACTGGCAATTCAAGATACTCCGTACCTTTCATGTGTTTTAAATCGCAATTTAATTGTAGACTTAGTAAATATTAGCCTTAACAACTTTAAAATTGATGAAGTTCAAACTCAATTTAATCAGTTAGATGAACCATTACTATATAATCATGTCTATCCATATCATCAATTTGGTCTTCAATTACCACAGCAACCACCATTCTCTTTAGCAAATGGCGCGCGAGTTGAAACTGAAACCGAATGATAGATATCAAAAATGCTCTGAAATATTAGATCAACGGCTAATACTTCAGAGCATTTTTGATTAGTAATCATTATTGACGCAACTTATTAACTAGTTCTGCATCAGGATTAACACGAATTGTATGTTGTCCCTCATAAATCACAAATCCAGGTTTGGATCCATTAGGTTTACGAATATTTTTAACTCGAACGTAATCGACGGGAACATTAGATGAGTTTTGTGCTTTCGAGAAGTAAGCCGCAATAGTTGCAGCTTCCAGTATATCCTGGTCACTAGGGTTGTCACTTTGGATAATTACATGTGAACCAGGGATATCTTTGGTATGGAACCAATAATCATTTTTCTTCGCTGTCTTCATAGTTAGTTGATCATTCTGTCGATCATTTTTACCAACTAAAACATCGGTACTTTCACTAGTCTTATAGTGTTCAGGCTTACTTGTAATCTTCTTTTTATTCTTAGCTACTTTCTTCTTATTATTAACGGGTTTCATATATCCTTGTTCCATTAATTCAGTTTCGATTTCGCTCATATCTTCTGGCTTGGCCAACTCGATTTGTGTTTCGATATTCTCTAAAAACATAATTTCTTGATTGGTTAAGTCCAATTGCTCGCCAACAAAAATTACCGCATTCTTTTCTTTTTGGTATCTCTTAAAGTATTTCTGTGCGTTTTGAGAAGGGGACAGTTGGTTTGATAACGCAATTTTGATTGGTTTGTTATCATCATAGAAATTATCCAGAACGACTTCGGTCATACTGCGATTGATCTGACTTAAGTAAGTTGTGAGAATTTCACCCTTAATTCTATATTCATCAGCGTGCTCGGTATTATCAAGCGTCTTTTGTAATTTCTTTTTCTTATTAATGTTCTTTTTGAGTTCATTCTTCACAACTCGAATTAGATTCTTACTAATTTGTTGAACCCGATCGTGGTTAGCTTTGTCTGCGTAAAAACTGTCTAAGAGCTCTGATAAAGAACCGAATGAATTGGACTTAACAGTTTCAAATGCAGAGTTAGCTGTAGAAGAAAAGTGCATTTTGTTTTTTTGATCGATAAACAAAGTAGGATTAGGATGATTATATTCATCAAGATAATCCTTAAAAGTGTTCGAATCAGGACGATTAATTAATCTATAAGCTAATTCAAGTGAAGAATCCTTAGAAAAGCCCTGGAATTTATTCAAAATTTCTTGAGCTAGAACTTCATAGTTAGGAAACTGACTTTGCAAATCTGAAAGTTGTTGTTCAGCTTCGCTACTAAATGGATCAACTTTACCTTGATCAGGAGGGGTAATATATTGAGCACCTGGCATCAAAAGACGATATCGATTTTGGTCAGAAGAAATATGCTTAATAGTATCGATAATTCGACCACTTTTTTCTTCATATAAAACGATATTACTACGGCGTCCCATGATTTCGATTGCTAAGATTAAAATCTCTTGATCACCAATATCATTTCGATGGTTGAAATGAAATCTAATAATCCGATCATTTGTATATTGAGTTATATCATTTAAAATTGCACCATCTAAATGTTTTCTTAAACTCATTACAAAGTTAGTTGGAGTAGGGGGATTTTGGTTATTACCAGTTGTTATTTGAACTCGTGCATAATTTGGGTGTGCTGATAATAGCACCGGAACATTTTTTCTGTTACTGCGAACTGTCAAAACAACTTCATTTTGAAATGGTTCGTGTATTTTTGAGATTCGACCACCAACGAGAGCAGTATTTAATTCTTTTGTCATCGCATGGGTAAACATACCATCAAAAGGCATTGAATCCACCACCATTCTTAAATTTTGTCTAGTAACAAGTATACCTGTTAGTGGATAAAACAGCAAAGTAATGCAATTAATGTATTATACATATAAATTAAGTGTATAATACATTTGAGGTTAAATTATGATTGATAATATCGATGCACTTGAGTTAGTTATTAAGAACAGAAATGATCAACTTAAAAAAATCACACATACTTTTGAAATAACTGTGGCCGAATGGCGTATTCTCAAAAACATTATGGAAAACGCAACTACTTTGGAAGAGCTTTCTGAGTTAACACAATTAGATGCTTCAACATTAAGTAGACAGATTAAAAAAATTGTCACAAAAAAATTAATTAAAAAAAATCCTAGCGAAACTGATCATCGAAAGTATCAGTACGCAATGACGGATGCGGGTAGACTTGTTTTTGATAAGGTTTCCAATCTTATTACAGCAGTGGATAAGGAACTTTTTAAAAGTTGGACTGAAGAAGAAAAAGGCATGCTTAAAATTCTATTGAATCGCATTCTACACAATCAACAGGCATCAATATTCTCGCCAACAAATGAGCGTTAGAATGGATTTTATGATATATTGTTTAGTATTAATTTTACTTTATTTATGGAGTGGGTATTTCAATGAAAATCGCTATTGTTACTGATAGTACATGCTATCTTTCAAAGGAAGAGGTTGAATCAAACAACATTACAGTTGTGCCGATTCCTGTAATCATCGACGGAAAAAGTTATGATGAGGATAAAGATATTACAACTGAAGAATTTTATGAACGCTTGAGAACATCTCATACGTTTCCAAGTACTTCTCAACCACCTTTAGGAGAAATGATTGAATTATACTCAAATCTCGCTAAAGAAGGATATGACACAATTATTAGTATTCATCTTGCAAGTACTATTTCGGGCTTTGTTCAAAGCTTAAAAGGCCTTGAAGGAACTATTGATGGAGTGAACTTGGTTGTTTATGATTCACAAATCACAGTTCGTTTAATGGGTATTTTAGTACTAGAAGCTGCTCGAATGGCTCGTGAGAACGCCAGTGTAGATGATATATTGGCACGTTTGAACTACGTGAGAGAAACTATTGGTGAGTACTTCGTCGTTGATGACTTACAAAATCTAGTTCGTGGTGGCCGTCTATCAAACGCATCAGCATTTGTCGGTAGTTTACTAAAAATCAAACCAATTTTAACCTTTAACGAATCGCATGAAATTGTTGCGTTCGAAAAAGTTAGATCAACGAAGAAAGCACTAGCCCGAGTTGAACACCTATTTGAAGAAGAACAAAAAAGAGTGGATTATCCACTTCGAGCAATGGTTATTCATGCAAATGACGAAAAAGCAGCCATAAAATGGCGTGATAGCTTGTCAGAGAAGTACCCTGATCTACCAATCGATATCAGTTACTTCGGACCAGTTATCGGGACTCACTTGGGTGAGAAAGCTCTTGCTCTTGCATGGTCAATTGACTACAAAAAAGCTTAAATGAAAAGAATTCCAGTTAATATTGGAATTCTTTTTTTGTTTCTATATGAATATTCCGAGTTGAACTAAGATAAGTCCTAAAATCACTGAGCTAGATAAGTATAATAAACTGGTTTTTCGATCAGTTTGATATAAAATAACTATTTCATTAGCAAAGGTCGAAAAGGTAGTAAACCCACCAATAATACCAACAATTAATAAATCTTTCAGTAGGGGTGTCTGAATGTATCTAAAGCAGATTCCGATTAGTAAACAGCCTACCATATTGATAGTAAAAGTTGACCAGGGAAAAATCGACTGTGAGTTTTTGGTTGAGTCCATTATGTAAAAACGAGTTAATGCTCCAATACTAGTACCAATACCGGCAATTAAATAAGGAATCATTCCCAATCAGCTCCTTTGCTAAGAATATATTCTCCGATTTTTCTGCCTATCACAGCGAAAATAATTCCTACTAGGATAGTGCCTACAAAATACATTCCACTAATACCTAGATGATGAGCAATTAACGTTTTATCTGTATCTAATTCAAAAGACGAAAACGTCGTAAAACCACCCATTAATCCAGTAGTAAGACCAACATTTAATGGCTCAGAAGGTGAAAAACGGGTTAATAAACCACCACTAAGCAGACCTAGAAGAAAAGCTCCTAATATATTAATCAAGATTGTAGCGGTTAACGTTTGTCCTAAAATATTATTACTTATATTTTGTAGGAACAAACGAGCTATTCCACCAATAAATGCAAAAATTGCAACGCTTAAAGAACGTTTAACCAATTTATTCGCCTCCGAAAGTTAGTCATCATATTAGTATATCTAAAAATAATGCTGCTAACAAATTTGTTAGCCGTATTTAATTGACAATAAGTAAGCAACCAAGTAAATTTAGATTATGCTTTAAAGATATAGGAGAGAGAAGGGGAGCTTTTGAGAAACAAATTTAGTTTATTAAGTATTGTTATATTAGGTGTTAATGCAATTATTGGCTCTGGAATTTTCTTGTTGCCTAACCAGGCTATGAAGATAATTGGTCCAGCTAGTATTGGGGTTTTTGTTTTTGATATGTTATTGGTGGTATCGATTGCCTTTTGTTATGCAGAAGATGCTAGTCTTTTTAAGGAAGATGGTGGACCATATCTGTACGCCAAAGAAGCTTTTGGGGACTTTGTAGGATATGAAGTTGGCTTTATTGTCTGGGCAATTAGTATTATTGCCTGGGCAACCATGGCCGCTGGTTTAACAACTGCTCTTGGTGCTTTATTCCCAGTATTTAATGAGACACTTTGGCATTCACTTACTATTATTGTTTTATTGGTAGGTTTAGCATTGATTAATATTTTGGGTGTCAGAATGACTAAGTGGCTTAACAATGTTGTTACTGTTGCAAAGTTGATTCCACTAATCTTCTTCGTTGCTATCGGATTGTTCTTTATCAAAGGGGCAAACTTTACACCAGTATTTCCACATGGAAGTTATGCTTCCGGATCATTCGGTGCTGCTGCAATCCTAATGTTCTACGCGTTTACAGGATTTGAAGCATTAGTTATTGATGCTAAGGATATGGAAAATCCACAACGTAACTTGCCTAAGGCGATTGGAATTGCACTTGGAATAGTTGCTGTACTATATATGTTAATTCAAATTGTTTCAATCGGTATCTTAGGTCCACATTTGGCATCATCTCAGGCTCCAATGCAAGATGCTATGAATCAAGTAATTGGACCATTTGGTAAGTATTTAATTGCTGTTGGTACGATTGTTTCAATTTTAGGAATTGCTACAGCACAGTCATTCTTCCTACCAAGAATTGGTGCTGCAATGGCTGAAAATGGGGTAATGCCAAAGATTGTCGGTCTTAGAAATAAGCAAAATGTACCATATGTTGCAATGATTATATCAGTTATATTAGCTTTACCATTGGCATTAACAGGTACATTTGCTACTCTTGCTCAAATTTCAGTTGTTTCTCGTTTTGCTCAATATGTTCCAACCATTTTAGCCGTTCTAGTATTTAGAAGAACAATGCCTGATGCAAAACGTTCTTTCAAAGTTCCATTCGGTCCTGTTATTCCAATTTTTGCTCTATTAGTTAGTGTTTGGCTTTTGACTAACGCTACCTTATATAAGATCATTTTTGGTTTAGGTGGATTATTAATCGCCGTACCATTCTACTTTATTGGTAAACGCTACAGAACGGAGGATTAAGCTATGCAAAAGAAAGTAATCGGAATAGTTGCTAATCGTTTTGAAAAAGATACAGAGCAATTCACGCATGAACATTTAACTTATACAATGCAGGGAAATATCGATGCAATTGAAAAAGCGGGTGCTTTACCACTTTTAATTCCAATTATTGATCCCGCTAATTTAAGTCAATACTTAGATTTAGTTGATGCAATCTTTTTACCTGGTGGTCAAGATGTTCAGCCTAAATTATATGGCGAAGAGGAGAGCTCTTTACTTGGCACTACATCACCTAAACGTGATACATTTGAAATGGAACTAATCAAATTAACTCTTGCTGCAAAAAAGCCTATTTTGGCAATTTGTCGCGGAGCTCAACTTGTAAATGTATATTTTGGAGGCACACTTTATCAAGACGAAACTATGATTCCATCTGATATTAAGATCGAACATGATCAAGTCCGAATTGATATTCCAAATGCTCAACCTAGTCATTTAATTACTATCCAAGATAGTCACTTGGAAGAGCTATTAGGAAGTAAAGAAGTTAAGGTTAACTCACTACACCATCAAGCTATTCATGAACTGGGGCAGGGACTTCAGGCAACATCTAAGGCACCTGATGGCGTTGTTGAATCATTTATTAACTCTGAGCATCATATTACAGCCTATCAATGGCATCCAGAAATGCAGCAACGTTCCAACGATAAAATGCTAAATCTATTTAAAGACTTCTTGAACCAAAACTTTTAATCAATAAATTAGCGCGTAAGTGTTTTACATGTGTGGTAAACTATTATTATTGATTATTTTTAAAGAGGAGTCTCCAGATGCAAACCCCAGAGTTTATTCATGTTATTAGTTGGATCTTAATTGCAATTTTCACTGTTTTTGGGCTATTAAGTACCCAATACCAACAAATTATTATCTATACGTACATTAACAGAGCTTTATACCTAGTTCTGGTACTTAGCGGATTACTACTAATGGTTCATACAGTTGCAATGTCGCCATTCTTGATTATTCTAAAGTTCTTTCTAGAAATCGGAACAATTGTAATTATCGAATTTTTATTACAAAGAACTAAAAACAACGTGCCATTAAAGAACAAACAGATTTTAATGATTACTTTAATGATTGGGTGCACATCGTTATTAGGAACCATAATTGAAAAGCTCATAAACTAAACGACTATTAATTTAGTCGTTTTTTTAATATCTAAAAGAAGAGGGCAAATATGTTTATTGTGATAATAGCAATTTTTAAATCCTAGTTTACATAATATATATTATTCAAAGTTGCATATAAACGACAGTAAATGGGCTTAGTCAGTTTTTTACATAAATTAATGTATTTACATAACTTTTATTAGAAGTATTAAAAATATTTTCATTCGACAATACTGTTATACCGCTTTATTATTTCTTAATCTTGTTTTTAAAATAATAAATAGATTAGTTTTAAATGCTATTAGCATGATACTTTGCTGTGTTTTGACTTTAACCTTTAAATATTTGATAAAATTGGAATGTATTTTATATCTTATATTATTAAGGAGATTTAGTTATTATGGACGAGCAACAAAGTACGACCAAAAAGCTATCCCTTAGCGCTTTAGTTTTGATGATTTTTACCACGATTTTTGGCTTTGGTAATACACCAGCAGCTTTTGAGCAAATGGGATACGGTGCCATCTTATGGTACATCTTAGGTGCCATTTTATTCTTCATTCCAGCAGGTCTTATGTTTGCTGAATATGGATCAACATTGAAGGAAGCCAAAGGTGGAATTTATTCCTGGTTAGATGCTTCTATTGGTGAAAAATGGTCATTCATCGCTACATTCATGTGGTTAGCTTCATGGCTAATCTGGATGGTTATGATTTCTCAAAAGATTTGGATTACACTATCTACAATCATTTGGGGTCATGACACAACTGGAACTTGGTCATTGTTTGGTATGGGTTCAACAATGACAATTGGATTACTTGGAATTTTATGGATTGTGTTTGTTACATGGGCTGCAACACGTGGTTTAAATACATTAGCTAAAGTTTCATCATTAGGTGGAATTGCTATTATGGCTTTAAATGTCATCTTATTAGTAGCTAGTGCTGTTATTTTAATTGCAAATCATGGTCAACTTGCACAACCTATTCATCACATTTCAGACTTTGCTACTTCACCAAGTGCACAGTTCCAATCACCAATTGCTATGATTTCATTTGTTATCTATGCAATCTTTGCTTACGGTGGTCTGGAATCACTAGGTGGAATTACTGATAGCCTTGATAAGCCTGAAAAAACATTTCCAAAAGGTATTATGATTGGTGGAGCCGTAATCGGTATTGGTTACTCACTTGCAATCTTCCTCTGGGGAATTTCTGCTAACTGGCAACATGTCATTATTGACGGTAAAGCTAACTTGGGTAATATCACTTATGTATTGATGCAAAACCTTGGATTTGAATTTGGTAGAGCAATCGGTATGAGTGCAGCAAATGCTTCAATTATTGGAACTGTATTTTCACGTTTTGCCGGTTTAGGTATGTTCTTTGCATATGTTGGATCATTCTTTGTTTTAAGTTATTCACCATTGAAGTCATTTATTCTTGGTTCACCAAAGGAATTATGGCCAAAGAAAATGACTACTTTAAACAAAAATGGTATGCCTGCATTTTCAATGTGGTTACAAGCTGCAGTAGTTATCGCATTTATCGCCGGAATTTCAATCCTTTCAGCAATTACTCATAAGGAATCAACATTCTTCTATAATGTATTAACTTCTATGAGTAACGTTTCAACTACTCTTCCCTACTTATTCTTAGTTGGGGCATTTCCATTCTTTAAGGCTAAGAAGGACCTTGATCGTCCATTCGTTGCTTTCCACAGTCACACATGGATGATTACGATCACTGCATTAGTTCTTTTAACAGTTGGAATTGGTATTCTATTTACAATTTTGACACCATTTATTACAGGTGATGTCTTTACAGGAATGTGGACATTAGCTGGTCCAGTTGTCTTTGGAGCAATTGCTTGGATCTTCTTTGCTCGTCGTGAAAAGAATAATAATTAAACAAACTATAGATAAACAAAAAAGCATTTAGGTTCCCAAAATTGGAAGATCTAAATGCTTTTTCTATGGTCTGGATGAGTTGTTTGACGCATACGTTTTCCTGGAGTACGCCATAATCCTCTCACAGAACCAAACAATGGTAATAATATGAACATTGAAATTGCTATGGTTGGATTTACAAAGGCAACGAGTACAGTCACAACCGAATATAAGACATCAATTAAAACGCGATAGAAGTAACGTTTGAGCAGTAGATGTTCGGTGGAATCACCTTGATAGTTAGCACGAATGCCTTCAACAACAGCAAACGTAAAAACTAACTTAGTGAAAATATTATCCAGTCCGAATGCTAGAATTGCAATCAGACTATGTGACCCGGTCATCATCCACTTAGTAATAATGGGAAGACCACTGAGAAACATTAACCAATAAATATTGATCCATACAAATCGTGTATGAACAGTCTTCATATGATCGAGTAGGAATCTCTGATTGTTCCAAAATGAAAGTATAATCAAGAAATTCACTATAAACAACCAGAAATTAACGCCAAACTCGAATAATGATTGATAGTCATTTCCATGCGGAACAGGCAATGACAGGATTGAAATTGTAGCTATTATCGCTACAACTCCATCAACTAAATTAGCTAAACGATCTCTAATATTCACTAGAATTGACCTCTTTTTGTAAGATAAGTTAATTTTAGCACGAGATGAATAGTAATTAACTAATTAAATTACTTCCAGTTTTTATTGATAAAGCGTTCTCTCCCACCCGCTTCTTCCATTTGGAATCGAAGGGGATCCTTACGATAAAATTCTTGATGTTCTTCTTCAGCAGGATAGAATGGTTTAGCATCTTCAATCTTTGTAACGATTGGTTCATCAAACCGTTTAGAGTCGATCAGTTCCTGTCTTGATGCACTAGCGATTTTCTTTTGTTCTTCATCTTTAACAAAGATTACAGGACGATAGTTGTCACCACGATCTTGGAATTGACCCATAGCATCTGTTGGATCGGTTTGTTGCCAATAGATCTGAACTAAATCCTTATAACTGATAATTGATGGGTCAAAAGTAATTTGAACTGCTTCAGTATGTCCGGTTGTATGACTCGATACTTCTTCATAGGTCGGATTAACTGTATGACCACCTGTATAACCTGATACTACTTTATCAATGCCTGGAAGTGTATCAAAAGGCTTTACCATACACCAGAAACATCCTCCGGCAAAAATTGCTGTTTCTTCCATTCTCTCATCTCCTCGTCTAATTAAATAACTCTTTGTACTCTGAAAGTCCTTCTTCATCTAGTTTATCATATGGAATAAAGCGCAGAGAGTTGGAGTTAATACAATATCTTAGACCACCACTGGCACTGGGACCATCATTAAAGACATGGCCCAAATGAGAATCAGCGTTTGTACTTCTCACTTCGGTTCGATGCATTCCAAATGAATCGTCTTCCAATTCAGTTACTTCCTTATTATTTACTGGTTTAGTGAAGGATGGCCAGCCACATTGAGCGTCATACTTATCTAAAGAGCTAAATAAGGGCTTTCCACTTACGACATCAACATAGATTCCTTTTTCGTAAAAGTTGTCATATTGGCCACTAAAGGGTCTCTCTGTGGCACTGTTCTGAGTCACTTCATATTGTTCAGGTGTTAATTTTTTCTTCAATTCATTTTTATCCATTTTATCCACCCCAATCTTTTATCATTGTAGGTTGGAAAAATAATTCTGACAAATGAAATGCTTACAAAAAAGAGGCTTGATAAAAACATTCGTTTTTACAGCCTCTTAAATCGTTATTATGCGTTAAATGCGTCCATCAATGGTGGAACAACTTGTTTTTTACGAGATACAACACCTGGTAAACTTGCACGATTATCTTCTGAAAGCTTAGTATTGAAGGCCTTCTCAACAATGTCTTTTGGTTCACCAACTACAAGTAATTCTGAATCACTATTCAAAATATTTGTAGCTAATAGAAGGAATAAATCGTATGAATTAGTTTGGTTTTCTTTTTCCATTGTACTTACTAATGCATCTTGGCGACTAAATACATCGTCTAAATCAACGGTATTCACTTGGCCAATACGAACATTCTTGCCATTCATTTCAAATGATTTGGCATCGCCATCAACAAGTTCAAGTTCAGTCTTACTTGATAAGTCAGTACCAGCTTTTAACATTTCGATTCCGTATGAATCAACATCGATATCAGCAATTTCAGCTAATTCACGAAGTGCTTCACGGTCATCGTCTGTTGTAGTTGGTGATTTCAAAAGTAAAGTATCTGAGATAATTGCTGAAGCCATTAATCCGGCTAATTGTGCAGGAATTTCAATCTTATTTTCGTTGAATAATTTAGTCAAGATTGTACTTGTACATCCAACTGGTTCTGCACGATAGAATAATGGTTGAGCTGTTTCAAAGTTTGCAATACGATGATGGTCAACAACTGTAGAAATAGTAACTTGATCAAGGTCAGCAACACTTTGTTGACTTTCATTGTGATCTACTAACATAACTGAATCAACTTCGTTAGCAACAGTCTTAACAACACGTGGTGTTGGTTCGCTGAAGTGATTTAAAACAAAGTTTGTTTCAGCATTTGGGTTACCAAGGGCAACGGCTTCAACATCTTTACCCATCTTTGATTCGAAGTATGCTAGTGCCTTTGCCGCAACAATAGCATCTGTATCAGGATTTAAATGACCAAAAACTAATTCTTTACTCATGATTATAAAATCTCCTCTATTATTTATGGTTAATCATCGTTTCTAAACGATCGACGTAGTTCTTTTTACTCAGATATGATTCAAATTCTTCAAGGAAGTTATTGATCCGGGGAATTTGATCCTTATCTTTGCGGTAAACAAAACTCAAATCAAACTTAATTGCTGGATCAAACTTAGCTGAGTAAGTTCCTTCTGGCATTACGTGCGCAATGACATATGATGATGGCAATGCTGTTGATGTCAGAGTTGCTTCAGAGAAGCGACGAATTTGATCAGGTGAAGTAAAACGAGCCACACTGTTTGGTAAATCGACCATATTATTCTTATAAACTTCTTTCATAATACCATCTAAATAGAAGTTTTCGGGATATGTGACCCAATTTTCTTTAAGTGTATTCTTGAGTTTAACCTTCTTGTTCTTAGCTAATGATTTTTCATGATGGATAAATAATAGATCTTCACTCATGATTTTACGCGACTCATATGGTTTCCAGTTTTTAATACTGTCATCCGGTAAGTACATAATAGCTAAATCAATCTGATTATTCTCAAGACGTTCCCAAAGTTCTTTTCTCGTTAACATGTGCATGCTAATGCGAATATCTGGTTCCACCTTATAGTATTCTGCAATAAAGTCTTCAAACACTCGTGATTCGATGGAAGCTAATACACCAATGTTAATCTCACCATGGTTAGCACTAGACGATTGCTGAATCTCATCAGTAGCATCATTTAATACTCGGTTGATGTCATTTGATGCATTCAACATAGTATATCCAGCATCTGAAAGGCGCAGTTTCTTACCAACCGAATAGAAAAGTGGTGCGCCCACTGCTCTTTCCAACTTTTTGATTTGTTGCGTTAAAGCTGGTTGCGTAATGCCTAGAATCTGAGCAGCTTGGGTATAATTCATTGTTTCAGTTAGCTGAATGAAATAGGTTAACGTTTTCGATGAAAAAATCTTTTCTTGTTTAGACTTCATACTTCGCTACCTCACTTTTTATTAAATCTAATAGTTATTATAAATTAGTTTAATATTATTAAATTAAAAGAGCAAGTACTTAATCTTTTCGCAACTATTTATTAACAGTTTCGGTACTAATTGGCTTCAATCTCAATGATGTCGGTGTTCCTTCAGTATCAACATCAATCAAGAAGCTACCGTTTGAATAACGGCCACCTAATGGGTGATCGTCTGGAATCACATCATGAATTTGTCCTCGATCTGTGATTACTTCAAGAGCACGATCCCCTACTAATTTAGCAAATCCCATAATTCTGTGCGGATCCTTTTTAAGCTCTCGAAGAATCAATACACCACGTCTTGCACGACTTGTCGGTGCTACTTCTGAAACAGCCATTTTCTTGAAGGCTCCCCGATTAGTAATAAATCCGACCTGATCATTATCCTGAACCAATACAAAATCAACAATGACATCATCTCTGAGGTCCATAGCCTTAACACCTGCCGCACGTGCTCCAACAATGGGAATTTCGGCAATGTCATAACGAAGCCCGTAACCATTCTTAGAAGCTAACATAATCGTGTACTTGTCGTCTCCACTTGGTTGAATCTCAACGTGAGTAACGAATGCTTCTGGATCCTTTAATTTAATATAAGTGGCAGCTTTCTTTTTATAGGTACGTCCCGGTTTCAAATCTAGCAAGCTAGTACGTTTAATGTAACCATTATTGGTACAAATCAAGAAGTTAGTTGTCTCATTAATCTCTTTAAAGGCAAAAGTCTGAATGATAACTTCATCAGCAGCTAATCCAATAGTTTGAGAAATATGTTCACCAGTTTCTTTCCATTTAGCTTCCGTAATCTCATGTACTGGACGATAAATCAAATTACCTTTATTAGTAAACATAAACAAATGATCTAACGTATTGAGCTCATGTTGATAAATTGGATAGTCTTCATCTTTCAGACCATCTTCATCACCAGAAGCGGTATACGAACGTAAGCTACTACGTTTTAAGTAGCCATCATGACTAACTAGAACCATAACTTGTTCTTCTGGAACGGTAACAGTACGGTCGACGACCAATTCTTCAATTTCATTTTGAATCTCTGTTAAACGTGGCGTACTGTATTGCTTTTTAATTGTTTGTAGTTCATCAATCAAAACCTTAGCCAGTTCTTGAGGATTATTTAAAATTAAATTGTATTCATCAATATCGCTATGTAATGCCTTGGACTCTTCTTGTAAAGCAGTGACATCAGTATTAGTTAAACGATAAAGCTGTAAAGAAACGATGGCTTCAGCCTGCTTCTCGGAAAAGTCGAATTGCGAAACTAAGTTAGTTTTAGCATCTTTCTTATCCTTACTACCGCGAATCACTTTAATCACTTGATCTAAAATTGAAAGAGCCTTAATCAAGCCTTCCACAATGTGTAGTCGATCATTAGCTTTTTTTAGATTAAAAGTAGTCCGTTTAGTAATAATTTCTTTTTGAAATTCAACGTAGGAATCAATAATAGGCTTCAATCCCATTCGTTCAGGACGACGGTGATTGATTGCAACCATATTAAAGTTATAAGAAACCTGTAGGTCAGTGTTTTTGAAAAGATAATTTAAAATACCCTGTTGGTCAGCATCTCGTTTTAATTCGATGGCAATGGAGAGACCCTCACGATCAGACTCATCGCGAACTTCAGAAATACCATCTACCTTTTTCATAACGCGAATTTCGTCAATTTTCTTAACTAAAACAGCTTTATTTACTTCATATGGAATTTCTGAAATTCGAATTAAACTCTTGTTGCCTCGCAACTCTTCGAATTCTGTTTTAGAGCGAACAATAACTCGACCACGACCTGTTTCATAAGCCTTTTTGATTCCATCAAGACCTTGAATAATTCCACCCGTTGGAAAATCGGGACCTTTAACAAAGTCCATAAGGCGATCTAATGAAACGTTGGGATGCTTGATTGTATATAATACAGCATCAATTACTTCACCTAAGTTGTGTGGTGGAATATCAGTTGCATATCCGGCGGAAATCCCTGTTGCTCCGTTAACCAGTAAATTAGGAAAACGAGCCGGTAAAACGGTTGGCTCATATTCCGTGTCATCGAAGTTTAAAACCATATCCACGGTTTCTTTATCGATATCACGCAACATTTGACCAGAAATATTGCTTAAACGAGCCTCGGTATAACGCATAGCAGCAGGAGGATCATTATCAATTGATCCATTGTTTCCATGCATTTCAATCAATGGTGCACGTAACTTCCAGTCCTGACTCATTCGAACCAAAGCTTCATAAATCGAACTATCACCATGGGGATGAAAGTTACCCATGACATTACCCACTGATTTAGCAGATTTACGGAATGCCTTATCAAAAGTATTTCCATCTTGGTTCATTGCAAATAGAATTCTTCGCTGCACGGGTTTTAATCCGTCACGTACATCTGGTAGAGCACGTTCTTGAATTATATATTTGGAATAACGACCAAAACGGTCGCCCATAATATCTTCAAGTGTTAAATCTTGAATTTTCGACGTTGCCATCAAGATCTCCTCTCTTAATTTAGCCTAAGTCTAAATCAATATCTTCATATTCTGGTTCTTCATCTAACTCATGTTCTTTTTTGATTGCTTCATTATCAAGAATGCTACCATCTTCTTCTAGAGAGAAAGCGACATTCTTTTCAATCCATTTACGACGAGGTTCAACTTTATCACCCATTAGAGTCGTTACACGACGCTCTGCAAGAGCAGCATCATCAATTCGGACTCTAACTAGGGTTCTGGTTTCAGGATCCATAGTAGTTTCCCAAAGTTGATCTGCATTCATTTCACCAAGTCCCTTGAATCGTTGCAAACTAAATCCACGACCCATTCTCTTACTTACAACCTCAAGTTCTTCATCGGTCCAAGCATATTCAATCTTAGTTTTCTTGCCAGCACCTTTTTGCAGCTTGTACAAAGGTGGCATAGCAATATAGATCTTACCTGAATCAATCATGGGACGCATGTACTTATAGAAGAATGTTAGTAACAAAGTTTGAATATGAGCACCATCGGTATCAGCATCAGTCATAATAATAACTTTATCGTAGTTACTATCCGCAATATCAAATTCCGTTCCGACACCAGCACCAATAGTATAAATCATGGTGTTAATTTCTTCGTTCTTCATAATATCTGGTAATTTTGCTTTTTCAGTATTAAGAACCTTACCACGCAATGGAAGAATCGCTTGGAACTTACGATCTCGGCCTTGTTTAGCACTACCGCCGGCAGAATCCCCTTCGACTAAGAATAATTCGTTCTTCTTAGCATTTTTGGATTGAGCTGGTGTAAGTTTTCCAGACAAAATACGATCTTGTTTTTTACGTTTTTTACCACTACGGGATTCATCACGAGCCTTGCGGGCAGCCACGCGGGCTTCACGAGCACTGATAGCTTTACGAACAAGTTGTTGAGCAAACTCACCATTTTCCATCAAGTAGAAACCTAGTTGTTCCGCAACAACACTATCGACAATGGTTCTAGCTTCAGGCGTTCCAAGTTTTTCTTTAGTTTGCCCTTCGAATTCAAGAATTTCCTCTGGAATTCGGAGTGAAATAACTGCAGATAAACCTTCTCTAACATCCGTACCTTCGAGGTTCTTATCTTTTTCCTTTAGTAGTCCGACCTTACGAGCAAATTCATTAAAAGCCTTAGTCCAAGCTGAACGCATCCCAGCTTCGTGGGTACCACCATCGCGAGTTCGAACGTTATTAACAAAAGACAAAATTGTTTCAGTGTATCCGTCGTTATATTGACCAGCCACTTCAACTTCGACACCATCTTTAGTGCCATCAAAGTACATGACATTTCCAAGAGTATCTTTATCTTCGTTTAGGTATTCAACAAATTGCTTGATACCTTCATCAAATAGATAAGTCTCTTCTTGTTCTTGTCCACTTCTTTCATCCGAAAGTGTGATTTTGACACCTTGTAATAGAAATGCAGACTCACGTAAACGAACTGCCAAAGTATTAAAATTAAATACCGTCGTTGAAAAAATAGTTGAATCTGGTTTGAATGTTACAGTGGTTCCGTTACTTTCCTTGGTCTTACCAAGTTTCTTTAAAGTACCAACTGGCTTACCACCATTAACAAAGATTTCTTCGTATTTAACGTTATCACGCACAATCTGAACTGAAACTTTTTCAGATAAAGCATTTACTACACTGGCACCAACACCATGAAGTCCACCAGATGTCTTATATCCGCCTTGTCCAAACTTACCGCCAGCATGTAATACAGTGAAAATAACTTCTGCTGTTGGTATTCCAGATGCATGCATTCCCACGGGCATACCACGCCCATGATCTTTGACAGTAATACTGTTATCAGCATGAATAGTTACATTAATTTCTTTTCCGTAACCAGCCAATGCTTCATCAACCGCATTATCGACAATTTCATATACTAAGTGATGTAAACCACGGCCATCAGTTGATCCGATGTACATTCCGGGTCTTTTTCGAACGGCTTCTAATCCTTGTAAAACCTGGATTGAAGAGTCGTCATATCTTCCTTGATTTGCTTTTGGCATTATCCCGCTCCTTTAGTTCAATGAATCTATCATACCTTATTTTAAAGTGATTGAAAACCTTTTACCACGCTATTTACAGCGATTACTTGTTTAATATTTTTTTCAAAAATGGTACAATGCTATGACAGTAATTTGAAAAGAGGATCTTATTTTGGGTGTCATTATTATTATGTTTATTGTGGCCTATTTATTGGGCTCTATTCCGTCTGGAGCCTTAATTGCGCGCCAGTTTTACCACGTTGATCTTCATAAAGAGGGAAGCGGTAATGTTGGGACTACGAATACCTTCCGTGTTCTTGGTACCAAAGCGGGAATTGTTGTACTAATTTTAGATCTTCTAAAAGGTACATTGGCCACACTTCAACCAATTATTTTTCACGTAACAACAATCAATCCATTAATTATCGGCCTTGGAGCTATTTTAGGTCATACATTCTCAGTCTTCGATCATTTTCGTGGCGGGAAAGCTGTTGCAACCAGTGCTGGTTTACTGTTAGCCTATAATCCAAGTTACTTTGCGATTGAAGCAACAATTTTTGTTACCCTGATCTTATTATCCAGTATGGTTAGCTTTGCCAGTGTAATCGCTGCTGCGCTTGCTGTTGTAATATCATTGTTCTATCACGATATTTTCCTAACAGTTATCGCCATTGGCTTATCATCATTTATTATTTATCGCCATAAAGATAATATTAAAAGAATTCTTGCCGGAAATGAAAACCTAGTTCCATTTGGTCTGTACTATCATTTAAGGAAAAATAAATAAGAACTTTATCCAATGTGAAAATTTGGATAAAGTTCTTTTTAGTTTAAAAGAAAGTCATTTCAAAATGTTCATTAAAGTTTTCAGACGGCTTCAAAGTATTCATAGCGAGTTTAGTACTCCACTCTCCGTCTGTATTAACTGGATCAGCAATTCCCCACCAAGGCTCTAAACAAACAAATGGTCCTTCCGCTGGATATGGTGACCAAATTCCAATATATGGAGCATTATCAACTGTCAAAGCAACACCATGATCATTGTCAGTATTATTTAACATTAGAGTTGTTTGTTCACGATTCAATTCAAGAATAACTGCATCATCTTTGAAAAATTCACGTGATAAAGTTTTCTTCTGACTCCAGTCAATCTGGTCCTTATGTTCTGGATCAGAAAGTGGAATAGCAAGCGGAATATGTGAATACTTCTTAGATGGTACGATCTCAAGAGTTTCTTGATCTAAAGAAATGTTGGTTCCAAGATTGATATTAAAGCCTGGATGTCCACCAATTGAGAATAGTAAATCTGATTGATCACTAGGGTTAAAGACATGATACTCTTCATTCAAACGATGCTCGTCTAATGTGAAAATCAATTCTAAAACGAATTCAAATGGGTACTTAGTTTTTGATTGTTTGCTAGATTTGAGTTGTAAGACAACTCTTGTATCAGTTTGCTCAGTAACTTGGAACTTCATATCACGAGCGAAACCATGTTGTCCCATTTTAAATGTTTGACCTTGGAAATGATATTGATCATCTTTTAAACGGCCAACGTTTGGAAATAGAACCGGCGCGTGTCGACCCCAAATTTCAGGATCAGCTTGCCAGATGTATTCAATACCTTCATCATTTTTAACACTTGATAACTCGGCACCCTGTTCATTAATTTGAACTGTTAAAAAATTATTTTTAAGTGTAACCATAATTACTCTCCCACTATAGAATAAATTCGCTTAGATCTCGGTTCTCAGCTATACTACCAATTTTATCATTAACATAGCTTTCTGTAATGGTTATTTCTCCCATTTCCATGGAAGGACCTTCAAAAAGAATATCTTCAAGCAAACGTTCTAAAATTGTGTGCAAACGACGAGCTCCAATATTTTCCGTTTCATGGTTAACTTTTTCAGCAATTTCAGCAATACGATTAATTGCTTCAATCGTGAACGTTACTTTGACATTATCAGTATCAATTAAGGCAATATATTGCTTAACTAAAGCATTTTTAGGCTCAGTTAAAATCTTAACAAAATCATCTTTAGTTAAGTCATCTAATTCAACCCGAATTGGGAAACGTCCTTGTAATTCAGCAATTAAGTCACTTGGTTTAGTCTCTTGGAATGCACCAGAAGCGATAAATAAAATGTGGCTAGTGTCGATTGTTCCATATTTTGTAGAAACTTGAGATCCTTCAACGATTGGTAAAATATCGCGCTGAACGCCTTGTCTAGAAACATCACCAGAAGATTGTTGACCTGATTTAGCAATTTTATCAATTTCATCAATAAAAATAATTCCCATATCTTCAGCTCGTTTAATTGCTGAGTGGTAAAGATCGCCGTGGTTCAAAAGCTTATCAGATTCTTCTCTAATTAGAACTTCACGTGCTTCTGATACAGATAAAGTACGAGTGATTTTTTTCTTAGGCATTAAGCCATTTAAAGAATCACCTAGATCAATTCCCATTTGCCCCATCATATTGTTACTGTTGGATTGCTTGGGATCGTCCATTTCAATTGTAACTTGTTCATTTTCCAAAAGCCCTTTGGCTAATTGATCAGCTTTTTCCTGGCGTTTTTGTTTAATATCATCTGATACTTGATGATTAGGAACATTAACATTAGGCGTTTGCCCTTTTTGAAGTTGATTCATCATTTGCATGATCGAATTAAAATCAGCCTGATTAGCACTTTCAGATACTGGTTCAGGTACTAGTAATTCAACAATTCTTTTGTCAGCATTCTTGGTTGCATCTAAACGAACATCCTTAAATTCATTATCTTCTTCAATCCGAACAGCATTTTCAACTAAATCACGTACCATTGATTCAACGTCGCGACCAACATAGCCAACTTCAGTAAATTTAGTTGCTTCGACCTTAACAAATGGAGCGTTAACTATTTTAGCTAAACGACGAGCAATTTCCGTTTTACCAACCCCAGTGGTTCCAATCATTAATAAATTCTTTGGAGTCACATCTTCCTGCATATCAGAACTCAATTGCATACGACGATAACGATTTCGCAATGCGATGGCTACCGCTCTTTTTGCAGCATTTTGTCCGATTACAAATTGATTTAATTCATTGACAATCTCTTGAGGTGTTAAGTTAGTATTATTCATTTTCAGCAGCTCCTTCAAAATCCATCGCAATTACATTGTGGTTGGTAAAGATATCAATATCACCAGCAACATTAATCGCTGCACTAGCAATTTCTTTAGCACTCATATCCTTTGCATGATCCTTCATAGCCTTAGCAGCAGCTAAAGCAAAATTACCACCCGAACCGATTGCTAAGATTCCTTCATCTGGAGCAATAACTTCCCCACTTCCTGAAACTAAATACATTTCCTTTTGATCCATAACAATCAACATTGCTTCAAGTTTTTGAAGTTGTTGGTCACCACGCCAAATCTTTGCAAGTTCAACTGAGGCTCTTTGAAGATTGCCGCTATATTCATTTAATTTCTTTTCAAATTTTTCTTCTAAATTAAAAGCATCCGCTACACTCCCAGCAAAGCCTACTAAGACTTGACCGTTAAAAATTCTGCGAACTTTGCGAGCAGTGCCTTTCATAATATATTTTTCACCCATTGTAACTTGGCCGTCACCAGCCATAGCGTTTTTACCGTTATGATTAACAGCGATGATTGTTGTTGCTTCGAATGATACTGGCATAATTAAATACTCCTTTATTTTTAGTCGGTTGCACGTGGAAAATACTTTCGATAATTAGCTTGAAGATTTTCCTTTGTAACGTGCGTGTATATTTGAGTTGTCGATAAGCTAGCGTGGCCCAATAACTCCTGGACACTTCGTAGATCAGCCCCATTGTTTAATAAACTTGTCGCAAATGTGTGGCGCAGCATATGGGGATAAATCTTACCAGTCAAACTACTTGTTTTAATGATTTGGTTTAACACATATTCGATTCCAGTTGATGTGATTTGATCACCTAACCGATTTACAAACACGAAGTTGTGATCCTTTTTAAAATGTTGCATAAGAGGTCCACGCTCTTCATCACGATACTTTTCTAGTGCCCTAGAAGCGTAATGTCCAAATGGTACGAAACGTTCTTTGTTCCCTTTTCCTAAGATCAGCATCGTCTTCATATTGAAATCAATATCTGACCATTTTAAATTTGCACATTCACTAACTCGAATGCCGGTTCCAAATAATACCTCTAATAGAGCAATATTTCTCAATTTAAAATTACCATCGGCATCGTAAACTGTTTTAAAAAGTACATTCATTTCCTTCTCATAGAAGAAATGTGGTAAATGATCCTGATGTTTCTTGATTTGAATAAGCTCAAAGGGATTACTCTCGACAATTTGATTAGCTACTAAGAATGTATAGAAATTTTTGATTGACGAAGCTTTACGGGCAATGGAGGTTCTCTCAAAATGTTGGTCGAATAACCAACTCATAAAAACGTTAGCATCAAATCTAGTAACCTTCACCAAATCCAGCTTTTGATCTGTCGTTGTTTCAGTTAAGAATGTTTCGAATTCTTTAATATCTGATAAATAAGCTTTAATTGTTTGAGTGGAGTATTGTCGCTCAGCACTTAAATATTTTTCATACAGTGAAACATAATCTACATCCATTAAAAAACCTCCAACACCTGAACTGTATCAAATGTGGAGGAGAAACTCAATTATTATTCTATTAAGTAATTTTAAAGTTTATTTTTGGGCTTTTTCTTCGTAGTCACCATTAGGACAAACGATTTGTGTACCACCCTTAATTTTCTTTTCAACAAGGTAACTTTTACAGATTGGACAATTTCTGGCAATCGGTTTATCCCATGAAACAAAGTCACAATCTGGATATCTAGAACATCCGTAGAATAAACGACCACGCTTAGATTTTCGTTCAATGATTTGACCTTTACCACACTTAGGACAAATTACGCCAATTTCTTTCACAATAGCTTGAGTATTACGACAATCAGGAAATCTGCTACATGCAAAGAATTTACCGTAACGTCCCATTTTGACAACCATTGGTGAGCCACAAATTTCACAATTAAATCCTGCTAACTCGTCTTTAATTTGAACCTTTTCAATCTGGTCCTGGGCTTTTTCAACTTCTTTTGCGAATGGACGATAATACTTATCGACAACTTTAACCCAGTTTTCTTTATCTTCTTCGATACCATCTAATTCGCTTTCAAGTCCGGCTGTAAAATCAATATTAACAATATCAGGGAAGAATTCCACGATGATGTCATTAACGATTCCACCTAGTTCAGTTGGCTCAAAACGACGAGACGATAATTTAACATAGTAACGCTTTTGAATTGTATCAAGCGTTGGAGCATATGTTGAAGGACGACCCACCCCATTTTCTTCTAAAGCCTTAATTAAAGCAGCTTCACTATAGCGTGCTGGTGGCTGAGTAAAATGTTGGTTAGGATTATTAGCACTTAATTGAACTAAATCACCTTCAGCTAATTTAGGAAGGGCATTATCTTTCTCTTTATTAGTTTTATAAACCTTAGTAAATCCTTCAAACTTGGTAGTTGATCCATTAGCTCGATATTGAACATTATTTTGATCAATTGTTACAGCAACCGTATCAGAAATTTCCGGTGTCATTTGACTTGCCATAAAGCGGGACCAAATTAATTGATAAAGACGGAATTGATCTCGATTGAGGTATTCTTTAATATCTTCGGGTGTACGTTTCACTGAAGATGGACGAATAGCTTCATGAGCATCCTGTGCCCCTTCTGGCATTTTACCTTTACGAGGTTTAGTTGCAGCATATTCAGCACCGTATTTTTCATGAATCAACGTTGATGCTTCATGTTTAGCAATACTAGAAATACGCGTAGAATCGGTACGCATATAAGTGATTAAACCAACCGTACCTTCTTTACCAATATTAATTCCTTCATACAACTGTTGTGCTGCCATCATTGTCTTTCGAGTTCTGAAATTCAATGTTTTATTAGCTTCCTGTTGCATGGAACTAGTAGTAAACGCAGGAGCTGGGAAACGTTTGCGTTCCTTTTTCTTGACACTAGTGATTGTGAAATCTTTTTTAGGATCGAGATCTTTCAATACTTTTTGAACGTCTTTTTCATTCTTTAGTTTTAACTTTTTACCGTTAACACCATAAAAACTAGCATTGAACTTAGAACGTCCTTTTTTGAATTCTGAATCAATTGACCAATATTCTTCTGGCTTAAATGAATTAATTTCATTTTCACGTTTAATAATCAGGTTCAAAGCAATTGACTGCACACGGCCCGCACTAAGTCCTTTTTTAACCTTTTGCCACAATAATGGAGAGATTGAATAACCAACAAGTCGATCTAGAATTCGACGAGCCTGTTGAGCGTCAACTAATGACATATCAATATCGCGTGGTGACTTAAATGCATTTTTTACGGTATCTTTTGTAATTTCGTTAAATACAACTCGATTTTTATCTTTTGGATCTAAATCTAGTAAGTGAGACAGATGCCAAGCAATGGCTTCTCCCTCACGATCAGGATCAGATGCCAGATATACTTTTTTTGCTTTTTTTGCTTCTGTTCTAAGCTTTTTAATAGTGTCGCCTTTTCCACGAATAGAAATATAATGTGGTTCATAATCGTGTTCGGTATCGACACCCATTTTACTTTTCGGTAAATCGCGAATGTGACCTAAACTTGCAACTACCTTATATGATCTTCCTAAGTACTTTTCGATTGTTTTGGCCTTTGATGGTGACTCAACAATGACCAAGTTTTTCTTTGCAGTTGGCATTAGGATCTCCTTAACTTTTTAAATTCATATAATCGTAATGGTAGGCAATCGTTTAAATTTTGTCAAATAAGAGTTTCTTCTATTATATCTTCCGCACTCAGAATTGGACGAGCACCCGCACTTATTAATTCATTGCAGCCTTTACTATTTTCACTATATAAACTACCCGGCACTGCCAATACATTTCGATTTTCTGATAACGCAAAATTAGCTGTGATAAGACTACCGGAATGTTGTTTTGCTTCAATTACTGAGAGCGAGCGTGACAAACCCGCGATAATTCGATTTCGTTCGACAAAATGATGCCTAAGAGGCGCTGAATTAGCAGGATACTCCGAAATTAAAAGCTGATCCCTTCCAATTACTTTTTGCAGTTCAAAATTATCCCGAGGATACACTTTGTTTAAACCTGAACCAATTACTGCAATCGTCTGGCCACCAGCTTTGATTGTATGTGAGTGAGCCAGTGTATCTACACCCTGTGCCAATCCACTAACTGTCACGATTTTATTGTGGCATAAAACTGGAATTAACTGACTAACAATCATTTGACCGTATTTACTAATCAAACGCGACCCAACGATTCCTGCTAAATTTTTTTGCATTAGGTCTAAATGACCACGATAAAATAAAACAGTTGGTGGACAAAATATTTCTTTTAGATTCATTGGATAGGACTCATCTATAATAGTAAGAATTCCACTATTTTGTCGATTAAGAGCTATTTCGAGTTCTAATTTCTGTGATTGAAAGCATTCTTTTAGCACTATACAATCTTTTTCATTTACAGTTAAGCTAGAAACATCATTTAATGTTATTTCGCTCTGTTGACTAACCATTTGATATATTTCATATTGTTTTTTGATGTTAAATTTTGTGCCAATTTTCATCATAATTAAAAAATCACGTATTTTCATTAAGACCACCTCAATGTAAAAATACGCAATTTTATTAAATAAATTTTGGTACTGGCTCAAAAGTCTGTCGATGAATCTCGGTTACACCTAACTTTTGTAGACCTTCTAGGTGATCTTTAGTTCCATAGCCAACATTATGTTTAAAGCCGTAACCTGGGTATACGCGATCATAATCACTCATCAAATGATCACGATATTCCTTAGCTACAATTGAAGCAGCCGCAATACTATTACTCAATGCGTCGCCTTTGAACATAACCTGTTTTGGAATATTGGTTGGTACTTGTACAGCATCAATTAATAGCAACTCAGGTGTTAGTGCCAAGTTACTGACAGCTTTATTCATAGCTTCTTTAGTTGCATTCAAGATACCAATTTCATCAATTCGTCGATTTGAACTGATTCCAATTCCGACACTAACCGCTTGTTCCAAAATCTGCGGATATAATCGTTCTCGAACTTTAGCTGTTAGCTGTTTTGAATCATTCACCTCTACTAGATGAAAAGACTCATCTAATATCACTGCTGCGGTTACAACTGGGCCCGCTAAACATCCACGACCTACCTCATCAATTCCAGCAACTAAGTTTTTTCTCTGATTCCAAGCTTGACGTTCAAGTTTAAAACGATTCTGAAAAGCTAATTCTTGTTTTTGCATAGCCTGTAATTGCTTTTTTCGCTGAACGATTAAGCGCTGGACGCCAACACGCTCGTCACTTTCGAAGCTCGTTAAAATAGGATCACTTATCTGGGTGACCTTCATAAGTTGTTCTTTAATCTCTTTAATCGTCATTTTCAGACATCTCACTTACAAAGTCTAAAGAAAAACGTCCTAGTTTTCCTTTTCGGGCATCTAACATAATTCGTTGACTAGCACGATCATAGTCATCATTCATGCCTAATTTAGCTGTAATGGCTAATAAAAGCTCCGGTAGCGGTTGTTCTAAGTCTTCTTCAGTAACTTTATAGCGATCTAGTAATCGTTGCTTATATCGTTTTGTAAAGATGTTTAAGCCAAACAGTGCAACATCATCAGCGGCAAACAGGTTTTCTTTGATTGCACCGGTAAATGCTAATTTGCTACCAATTGATTGATCATCAAATCGTGGCCACAAGATACCGGGGGTATCCAATAGACTGAGTCCATGAGGTGATTTTAACCATTGCTGTTTTTTAGTAACCCCAGGACGATCGCCAGTGATTGCAACTTTTTTATTTACCAGATGGTTTAGCAATGTTGATTTACCGACGTTAGGAATTCCAATACACATTGCTCGAATTTCAGTCTGACTAATTCCTCGTTGTTCACGAGAAGCAATCTTATTAGCTAACTGTTTTTTAGTCGCTTTTAGTATATCTTTTTCAATAAATGGTGATCGTGAATCAATAGCAATTGCCTGTTCTCCACGGTCAGAATAATATTTAATCCAATCCTTGGTTGCTTCTGGATCAGCTAAGTCAGCTTTAGTTAATAGTAACAAATGTGGCTTATCTTTAATCACTTCAGAAATCATTGGATTTTTAGAAGAAATTGGAATTCGAGCATCAACCAATTCAAACACAATATCCACTAATTTTAAGCGTTCTTTGACTTCTCTAATTGCCCGCGCCATATGACCTGGGTACCATTGAATTATCGGCATTACTTTTCCTCCATAATTTTTGTTGCTTTATTAAGTGCTGGATCCTTTTTTGCTAATTGCTTTATAACGGAAGCTTCAATCTTCGCAGTGGTTTTATGATCAATATTTCCAGTTTGACTTAAGGATTTTTGCTTTTGAAAATCGCTAACTGCTTTAACTAGTTTGTCATTGTATTCAGACGTTGGTTGATCATCTAGATATCCAAGATCATGAAGAGCAACACCATAATTTTTGATTTCATTATTGATTGCGCCTTTTTTATACTCATGTTCTGAAAATGGTGGTAAATAAGCCATTTTCGGATAATCAGCTTTATAAGTTGGTGTGATTCCCTTCTTGTTAATCCAACTTCCATCTGGAGTTAGCCAACGTGCAATTGTGAGTTTGAGTTCGCTACCAGAGCCATAATCAGCCATATTCTGGACAGTTCCTTTTCCGTAGCTTTGTGAGCCCACAAGTGGAATATCAGCTGACTGATGAAGTGCCGCAGCAAATATTTCTGCTGCGCTAGCACTCTCACCATTAATTAAAACAGCCGTTGGTATTTTAACTTTATAACCACCATCTAGTTTCTCTGAAGCCTTAAACACTTCTGGATCACTACCACGTGATTGCACTTGCATAATTGTTTTACCATTCTTAAGAAACATTGAAGACATCTTGAGTGCTTGGTCCATTAAACCACCAGGATTATTACGCACATCAATCACCAATGATTTTGCACCATCTTTTTGCAATTCTTTCAAACTATCCTTTAATTCAGCAGCTGTATTCTGAGAAACTGTTGAAATGGATATATAGCCAACCTTGGTATCCTTAATCATCTTACTATTAACAGTCGTTACTGGAATTTTAGCTCGCTTCAACTTTTGTTCAAAAGTGTTGTTTCCACGAATGATAGTTAACGAAACTTCGGTTCCATTCTTGCCACGCATCTGATCAACAGCGTCTGAAATTGGTTTGTTTTTCAAACTTTTATGATTAACTGCAGCAATTTTATCACCGGCTTTAAGACCAGCCTTTTGCGCTGGAGTACCTTTGATAGTGGACATAATCTGAATGTACTCACCGTGTTTTGCAACTTGAATTCCAACACCGCTAAAAGAACCAGCAATGGTATTATTAAGGCTTGTTGCATCAGAGCCAGATAAATAATCTGAAAAAGGATCTCCAAGTGTACCAAGCATTCCATTAATGGCACCAGTTGTTAATTTATCACCGTTCACTTTTCGATAGTAGTTATGATCTATTTGTCGATAAACAGTAGCTATCTTTGCTATATTTTGACGATCATCGTGATTCTGAACCATGAAGGGTCTTAAATACAAAAATAAACCACCAAATGTCAAAACTCCACCGGCCAAAAATGATAAAAGAATTGTTAAAATAGTTCGCTTAGTTTTCATTAGTTTTCACTCTCTAAATATTGTTGCCAAGCTAAGTCGAATACACTCATATTGTGAAGGTAATTGCCATTAAGTTCTAAATACTGACTCAGCTCTTCAAAATCCTTTGATTGTTTTGGAAATGATTGATCAAAAAAAGTATTATTAGCAAAATTAGCAACTTCTTCACTACTCTCCGGATTCCTTTGAGTCATTAGATACTGATAAAAAGTTTTATGCATACTAGATTCCTTTACTTAATTAATCTTAGATTTAGGTACGTTAATTGAAAATTCAAATTTATTATTTTTAAAGTCAATTATATTAGCTTGATATGAAACATGATTATCAGTTTTTAATTGATCCAACCTCAGAATCGCTTCACTACCACTAATATGAATCCACTTTGGTAATTGATAATTCCTGGCAATGTAAGAAAGTACAATTTTGGGTGGCAATCTTAGACTGCCGACCGCTAATTTGTTAGCAACTAATCTAATATTTCCATCACTAACAACGGTTGGAGTCATACTCAAAACATAATTAAATTTCTGTCCTAATAACTCAGTTTGCCCCAAAATAAGCGCATCTTTTTCGCCCACAACAAAGTGGTAAGTAAAGCCACTGTTCTTTTGATATGGAGTTAAATAGGCTTCACTAAGGTCATTTAATTGAACTCGATTTAGACTAATCGATATTTTATCACGTTCACCATTTGTTGTTGTACTTGATAACTCTTGATCTGAATTGGGTTTAGACTGAATAAATATAAATATCCCAACGCCGACAATCAGTGCCAGTAATACCAAAAAAGCCCATTTCCAGAAATAATATAGCTTTTTATTCATAAAGTCTGCCCCCCTACTTCTTTAAATTAGTATTGGTCTTAATACTTTCAAATAGATATTTAGTCATTACATCGTATCCTTTTCCATTTGGGTGAAAATGGTCATTATCAGATAAGTATATATTCTTTTCAGTATTATTATTAAGAGTACTCTGTGCCTTATCTAAAGAAGATGGATCTAATGTATCAATCTTACTCTTTTGTTTTAGTTCATTTAGTTTATCACTGGTGTCAAACTGACCTTCAGAGAGTGTCTTATTAACATTAATAAAATAAGCGTTTTCCCCTGAATTAGTAACATTCTGTGCCGAAGTGTTGAATGCTTCAACTGAACTATTAATTGTTGCTACATTAGGAAAATATACAAAGAAAGGATTATAAATACTAATCATAAAAATTTTAATGTCTGGATTTAGTTTTCGAACACCGCTGAAGATATTTTTAATATTATTACTATATGTCACATTAGCTTGATTCACCTTTAAAGCGAGCTCAGAACTGTTATCAGTAACATTCCTTTGCAATGTTTGTAGTAAATCATTCCCACCAGCTGTTAACACAAGCAAATTTGCAGATCGAACGCGTTGCCGAAGTTTATCGTTATGTTCTAAACGATTGAGAATTTGATCGCTTCGTTCTCCAGAAATGCCAAAATTGCTCATCACAACGGACTTGTGCGTATAATCCTTGATTTTATTTTTTAGGCGAGTTGGATACCCATCCATCGAAGTAGTATCACCTACCCCTTCAGTTAATGAGTCACCAAGAGCAACAACTCGAATAGGTTTACTGTTTACTTTTGTAGCGCTTGTATCATGATCTGTTCCAGCATGAGGTGTAATCGTCATGTTGAGCGCCCACAAAATACCCACTACGAGTAACATGAACATAATGACGGAGCCAAGAATATTTTTTATTTTCATAACTTTCACCACATTATTTTTAAATAAAACGAAAGGAGTTCACAGCAAATTAATATCTACTGCGAGCTCCAATTAAATGTTTATTAGTCTTCATCTTCAGAGAAATACATTAAACAAAATGCACCCATTCCAGCATGTGTTGCAATAATTGGAACAGTCTCTCTTACACAGATATCTTCTTTAGGGAAAAATGGTGCAATATCGTTTGAAATATTTTCTACCATTTCAGGGGCATCTACATGTGAAATACCAACTCCGCCGAGCTTTTTAATCTGCGACATTTGATCTGCAATTTCTTTATAAATTTTCTTGATTGGCTTTAATCCACGAGCTTTGGTATGAACTTTTAGCTCGCCATTTTCAACCACTAACATAATTTTAATATTAAGTAACCCACCAAGCATACCGCTAAAACGACTTAACCGACCACCTTTAACCAGGTTATCAAGGTTAACAACACCCATGTATAGCTTAGTATGATCTCGAACAAATTCAGCGCGTTTAATGATTGTTTCTTTGTCTGCACCCTGTTGAGCCAACTTAGCAGCTTCGATTACCTGGAAGGCCAAAGCGCGATCAGTATATTGACCATCAATTACTGTTACATCAGTTTTTGATAACTTAGCAGCTTGTTCAGCAGTGTGAACCGTTCCACTAATAGCTTCAAGCATAAAGAATCCGATTACTTGGCTACCGTCTTTACCTAATTCGTCAAATAAATCGACAAATTTTCCTAAAGGTGGCTGACTAGTTTTAGGCAAAGTTTTTGAACTTGCCATTTTTTTAATAAATTCATCATTTGTAATGGTTTCCCGCTCGACATAAACAGTGTCATCAATCATAACGGATAGTGGGACAATCGAAACTCCGTATTTTTTTATTTCTTCATCCGTAATTCCACACGAAGAATCTGTCACAATTTTAATTCCAGCCATCAATACTCACGCTTTCTTTTGAAATAATATGCTAATTATATCAAAGATAGTCATAACTTTCAGAAAAGTTATGGTCTTAAATTATTTATTTTACCCATGTTTCAAAGGTATGTTCCGGAACCGAGCCTTCTGATAGAACAGTTACAGATTTACTCTTTTTAAAGCTATCGGGGATAGCAGGAGCAAATGTGTCACATTTAAAGTCTTGGTTTACTTTAGTTACCAAAAGCTGATCAGATTGCTCAATGAATTTTTGGTATATGGCTTGACCACCAATAATTATAAAGTGCTGTTCTTGATTATTATTAATTAAATCAGTAACAGCACCAAAATCATCGTATGCTACAACCGTTTCTGGCAAATCATTTTTATGATGTGTTAAAACTATATTCTGACGTCTCGGTAGTGGCTTACCAATTGAGTCAAATGTCTTGCGCCCCATAATAACAGTATTTCCGATAGTCTGTTCCTTAAAGAATTTAACATCATCAGGAATATGCCATGGGATTTTGCCATCTTTACCAATGCCGTGCTTTAAATCTTCTGCCCATATCATTGTTAACATTATAAATACCTCTTAAACAGCTACCGGAGCCTTAATTGCAGCTTGTGGCTCATAGCCTTCAAGCTTGATGTCATCAACATCATAATCAAAAATATTTTCATGACTATTTACAAACACTAATTTAGGTGCTTGGTTAGGTGTTCTCGAAAGCTGTTCTTTAACTTGTTCCATATGATTAGAGTATATATGTGCATCCCCTAATGTATGAACAAATGTGCCCGGCTTTAATCCAGTTGCTTTTGCAATCATTTCAGTTAATAGTGCGTAACTTGCAATGTTGAAAGGCACTCCAAGGAAGATATCCGCACTTCTTTGATATAGCTGACAACTCAATTTTCCATCAGCTACATAAAATTGAAACATAGTATGACATGGAGGGAGAGCCATTGATGGTACATCCTCTGGATTCCATGCCGAGACAATCATACGTCTTGAGTCAGGATTATTTTTGATCATTTCAATTACATCACTGATTTGATCAATCGTTTCTCCTGTACTCGTTTTCCAGGCACGCCATTGACTGCCATAAACGTTTCCCAAATCTCCATATTTCTTAGAAAAATCATCATCATTTAAAATACGTTGATCAAAATCTTTTTTCTGAATTTGATATTCTTTATTAAATTCTGGATCAGTTGTTGCACGATGACCAAAGTCTGTCATATCTGGGCCAGTATATTCGTCACTTTCAATCCACTTCTTAAAAGCCCATTCATCCCAAATATGATTATTATGTTGAAGTAAATATCTAATATTAGTATCACCTTTTAAAAACCACAGCAACTCACTTTTGATTAAACCAAAGGGTACTTTTTTAGTTGTTAAAAGTGGAAAGCCTTCTTCTAAATTAAAACGCATTTGATATCCAAACGTGCTCAAAGTACCTGTATTTGTTCGGTCACCTTTTTGCGTACCGTGTTCAAAGACAAATCTTTCTAAATCTAAATATGCATCTTCTAACATATGGTGCCTCCTATTGTTCAAAACTGGCTAAATAGTCCCAACGTTCCATCTTTTGATCTAATTCTGTATTTGCGTCATCTAATTGCTTTTGCAAATCAGCCAATTTGCCGTAATCATCGGTCTGATTATTCATCTCATTTTGGAGAGACTCGACTTGCTGTTCTAACTTATCAATTTCTGACTCAATGGTTGCCCATTCCTGTTGTTCCGTATACGTTCTCTTTTTCGGGCGCGCTTTTTTTACCACTGTGTTTTTAGGCTCAACACTCGATTCTGGGTTTTCTTTTGCTTTGCCTTTAGAAACCTTTTGTTCACTTAAATAATCCGATAATTGACCTTGATAACGTTCGATTGAACCTTCACCGTTAAATATCAAAAGTCGACGTCCAACTTTATCTAAGAAATAACGATCATGAGAAACCGTGATTACTGTCCCATTAAAGGTTGATAGATAGTCCTCTAATACTGTCAATGTAGCAATATCTAAATCATTTGTTGGTTCATCCAGCAATAAAACATTAGGTTGTTCCATCAGGATTCGAATCAAGAATAGTCTTCTCTTTTCTCCTCCAGATAGTTTTCTAATCAAAGTTCCATGCATAAAGCGTGGAAAGAGAAATTGTTCCAGTAAGTTGGTGACACTTACACGTTCACCACGGTTATTTACAACTTCTTCACCAATTTCAGTTAGATAATTAATCATTCGCATATCTTCAGGAATCGGTTCAGTTTGTTGCGTATAGTATCCCAAATGAACAGTTTCACCAATATCAATTGTACCTGCTTCAAGTGGAATTTTACCAGCAATTGCATTCAAGAAACTAGATTTTCCAGCCCCATTAATACCTGTTATACCAATTCGATCATCAGCTTGAATCAATTCAGAAAAATCATTAAGAATTTGGTGATTTCCAACTTGTAAACTCACATCTTTAAATTCGATGACCTTTTTTCCAAGTCGACGTTGTCCTAAATCAATTTGAACATTCCCTTCAATCTGTTCTGGCTTTTTAACATTCTTGGATAAATCATTGAAACGATTAATTCGAGCCTGTTGTTTAGTCCCACGTCCTTGAGGACCGCGATGCATCCATTCTAGTTCTTGCTTGTATAGTTTATTTTCCTTTTGCTTAGATGCGTTATCCTGCTCAATTCTAGTTGCCTTTTGTTCAACGTAAGTTTGATAATTTCCTTCATACTCAAATAAATCGCCAAAACTAAGCTCCCAAATATGGTTAGTTATTCGATCCAAAAAGTAACGATCATGCGTCACCAATAAGAGTGCCCCTTTATAGCTAGCTAAGTACTCTTCTAACCATTCGATTGAGTCAAAATCAAGATGATTAGTTGGTTCGTCTAAAATCAATAAATCAGGAGTCTCAATCAAAACTTGTGCTAGAGCAACACGTTTAACCTGTCCACCAGATAATTCACTTATCTTTGGGGTTAAATCATTGATGTGTAATTGAGTCAAAATAGTTTTGATATCACTTTCCACATTCCAAGCGTCTTGCTCGTTCATTGCAGCTTCGGCTTTAGTGAATTGATCCAGTAAATCACTTGATTCTGGATTTAATGAATACTGATCTAAGATTTCCTCATAGTGACGAATAGTTTTAAAAATTGGTTGAGATCCAGAAAAAATAGCTTGTCTGATGGTTAATTGTGTATCTAATTCGGGTAACTGACGTAGATAGGCAATTCGGTAATCTTTAGGAACATCAATACTACCTGAATCAGCTGGGTCCAAATTTGTAATTGCGTTCAGTAAACTTGTTTTACCAGTTCCGTTCGTTCCAATCAAACCAATTCGATCATGTTCATTGATGGTAAAAGTTAAATCTTTAAATAGAGTCTTTTCACCATAAGTTTTAGTAATACTTTCGGCATTTAGTGTTTGCATTTTATTGTTCTTTCCATTTTTTGACGTACTCAACTAAGTCATCTTGAGTGTTCTTAACTTGATTATGAATAACAACCTTTTTTAAATCGTTTAATAATAGGCCTAATTTAGGACCCGGTTGAATTAACTTGAGTTTAATCAGTTCGCCACCTGTTACAGCGAGTTCCTTTCCACTCTTGATTGGTAGCATTTGATATTGATTAATAATATCCAAGTCCGAGATGTCCAATAACAGAGCAATTTGACTCGCTAATCTAACATTATCTTCTCCAGCATTAAAAATTAATTCTTGATCAATCATTTCATCTTGAAGCATTTGCAATAGCTGAATAGTATATTCAACGGTTTTAATTAGGCTATTGGGTAATTTCCAATCCTTCAATAATTTTTGCAATTGTTCATTTGATAAGTTGGGATACCAACCAACCATAACCCAAGCTGCTTCAATCGAATCTAATTTTAATTGGTTAATTTGAACCATTTGCTTGAGAGACTCCTGTAAAGAAATCGAGTCGGGACAATACTGATCAAGATTTGTGTCCAACATTGTCTGAATTCCTAATTGAGGTTGCTGGCCCATTAAAAGCTTTTCAAATTCAACTTGAATTCGTTCCACCGCAATTTTTTTCAATAGTGGTGCATGGTCTAAGATTGCTTTTTGAGTGGCTTCTTCAATAGAGAAGTTTAATTGGCTGGCAAATCTAACGGCCCGCATCATACGTAATGCATCTTCATTAAAACGTTCTTCAGGATCTCCAACAGCTTTAATTAGATGTTGCTCTAAATCAGAAAGACCATTAAAAAGATCAATAATTGTGCCGTCTTCCTTTAGAGCTAACGCGTTAATAGTAAAATCTCTTCTTTTTAAATCTTCAGATAAAGATCTCACAAAAGTAACGTGGTCTGGTCGTCTAAAGTCTTGATAGCCACTTTCTGTTCTAAAAGTAGTAATTTCATAACTTTCAGAACCGTCCAAAACCATCACAGTACCATGTTTGATACCTGTATCAACGGTTCGCTGAAATAGTCCTTTGATTTCTTCGGGATATGCACTCGTTGCAATATCAACATCATGAATTTTCTTGTTTAATACTGTATCTCGGACACTACCGCCCACAAAATAAGCTTCAAAACCAGCCTCTTCAATTTTTCTTAAAATTGGTCGCGCCATTTCAAATTCATGTGGCATTTTTTGTATTTGCAATTTGCGTCCCTCCTAATTAATTAATAGTACCAAATCAAAGTCACAAATTAAATGCTTTCTATATGGTATCATTAATCCAGTTGACTTAGTTGGAGGTAAATAAGATGCAACGAGATGAATCTTTGAGATTAATAGATTTTCTTATGATTGCTTTGGGATGTTGTTTATATGGTTTGGGTTTAGCCGTAGTTAATATTCCAAATAATTTGGCTGAGGGTGGCGTAACCGGGATAACTTTGATTATCAGGGCACTTTTAAAAATTGACCCAGCCTTCTCAACCATCGCAATTAATATTCCTTTAATTTTAATTGGATATCGGTTCCTAGGTAAACGCGCCTTAATCTACACTATTTATGGAACATTCATGCTTTCATTTTGGCTCTACGTTTGGCAACGAGTCCCTATCAGCTTAGATATTCATCACGATATGTTTATCGCTGGTATATTAGCGGGACTTGCTGGTGGATTTGGTAGCGGTGTTGTTTATCGTTTTGGCGGTACAACTGGTGGAACTGACGTCATTGCCAGAATCTTTGAAAAGAGACGTGGCATTCCAATGGGTCGTACTTTATTTGCTCTCGATGCTGTCGTTCTAACTATTTCGCTTTGCTATATTGATGTCTTACACATGATGTATACACTATTAGCAGCCTACGTTTTCTCAAGAATCGTAACCTTTACTCAAGTTGGTGCTTACACTGCTCGAGGATTGCTAATCATCAGTCCGCATAATGAACAGATTGCACAAGCATTGATGGATGAACTAGAACGCGGAGCTACATTCCTGCATATGCAAGGTGCTTACTCTCACGAGGAGCGCGAAATGGTCTACTGTGTTATTGGTCCAAATGAACTAAACGTTGCTAAACGAATTATCGATCGAATTGATCCTAAAGCATTTACTTCTATTCTAGATGTTCACGAAGCAATTGGTGAAGGATTTACGTACGACTCACCGACCGGTAAAAAAATTGGATAATAAATAAAAGTGGCATTTAACCGATTCAATTCGGCTAAATACCACTTTTAAATTTAAAATACTTCTAATTTTGAAAAAACAGTTGGTAATTCATCAAAGTTGTATGATGCTAACTTCTTCACATCATCACCACTAAAACATGCTGCATAGCTTCGAGCCAGCATTAAATTCATCTTACCGGCCTTATCAAATTGGATGAAGATAACGGGAACACCGTGCTCATAAGCCATACCGACTTCAAAAACTGTTCCACTATCAGATAAGATTTCATCGCCGTTCTTTTCGTAGTCTAAAATTGCAACCACTGCATCAGCTGTTCGGACCTGTCTGACATCACTTTCGAAAACTCCAACTTGCCATGGAAATGAACCAAATTCTTCACTTTCCATTTGATGCTCCATTGGAACAAAAATATTATCAGAATCGACGGTTGAATTCTGTTTAAGTAAGCTTTGAACTTCTTTCACCCGTTCAATCTGGGTTTCACTAAAAAATGGTGCTGCTAGATAAATTGAATTAGCCATACTGTCACTCCTTAAGTTAATGTATCTACAACTATAACATGTTAGCTAAACAATTTCTTGAGTTGGTCAACTGAAATTTCTGATTCAAATTGGCGATCAATGGCCCAAAAATATTTCGAATTATCCTTACTTTTCCCAACTACAGCCCATACACAGCGTTCATTAAAACTAGTAAGAAGTTTAATTTGATATGTTTTGGTTAAATTATTTTTTAAAAATTCTTGTTGATTATTAAAATCAATTTGCTGGAATTCTTGACCATCGTTTTGGTTATCAAAATGAACATGCATTGAACGCATTAATTCTGCGCCTTTTTTATTAAACTTAGGAGCCCAATCTTTTAATTTATAATTATCATTCATGATTTTAATATCCCTGCTCTTCATAAAATTCTAGATTTTCTTGCATTTCTGAATCAGTCGGGTTCAGGCTAATGTAGGAACGGAGAATCGACACTGCTAGTTCTATATCGCCGTTTTCGCGTAAGAAATTATAATAGTCTTTCAAAAATTCCACATTATCTTGAAGTTCCACACTTGCATTTTTAAAATGCTTTGCAGCTGGTTCAAATTGTTCAGACTTCCATAGTGCAACGCCATAATACCAATTCACTTGAGGATCATCAATTTCAGTACCATTTAATAAATCAATTGTTTTAGCAAACTGATCAATACGATTGTAGAAAGAAGCTAGTCGGATAATGACAGTAACATTCTCTGAATCCACCTGGTGAGCAGTTTCAAGATATTTCTGAACTAATTCATCTTCTTGTTGGTGTTCTGCCATAGTAGCAGCAAGAAGGAATAAGTCAACGTTGTAACTGTCAACTCCCAAACCAGTTTGCGCAACTTTAAGTGCATCCGACCACTGTTCAAGGTCCGCATGGGTTTGAATCAGATATGGATAAGCTGAAGCATAATTAGAATCCATCTCAATTACTCGTTCAAAAGTAGATTGCGCATGCTCAGTATCCTTCAATTGTAGATAAGTTAGTCCCTTCTGGAATAAAATATCTGGTGTTAAATCTTCATCATGAATCTGATCAAAATAAGCAATAGCTGTTTCAAACTTACCAGAAGCACCATATGCAACAGCTAAGCGTTCTACAACATTAATCTTAGCAAAGCTAGGGATACCCATTTTAATGAGCTCTAAATAGTATTTTACGGCCCTAGGATAGTCTTGCAATAAATTATATAACTCACCCAAAGCAACAATGACAGCCGGCTCTTCTGGTGCAATTTCATAGGCAGTTAATAGTTTTGTTTCAGAAGCTTCATAAAGCTCTTCTGTTTGATATAAATCGGCTTCTACCATTAACGCCGATAAATATGCGTCTGAGTCTTCGGAAACTTGTTTTAAATGTTCAAGTGCTTCATCATTTTTGCCTTGACCAATTTCGATATCAGCCATTGCAACATACAATTCTCCGTCTTCAGGAAATTCTTGACTAAGCTTTTGATAAATTCTCAAAGCTTTTCCATCAAATCCAAGTCCATAAAGCTCCTCTGCTAAATTATAAAGAATTTCTGAATCATCTTTACGTAAGGCCCATCCAAATAAACGGTTGGATTCGTCAATATTACCGGATTCTAGAGCATCTAACATTCGTTCTGAATATGTTTTGTCCATTTTATTACCTCATAGCAAACAAAAAGACCAGCATAACAAAAGCTATGCTGATCAAAAGTTCAGAAACCATTATTTAACTGCATCTTTCAATGCTTTACCTGGTTTGAAGGCTGGAACCTTGCTTGCAGGGATTTCGATTTCTTTACCGGTTTGTGGGTTGCGGCCCTTACGAGCTGCGCGAGAACGTACTTCAAAAGTACCAAAACCGATCAATTGAACTTTTTCGCCCTTCTTCAAGTTGTCTTGAACTGAGCCAAATACAGCGTCAACAGCTGCTGTTGCATCCTTCTTGGTTAAACCAGTTTTCTTTGCAACGTTGTCAACTAATTCTGCTTTGTTTGCCATGTGTTTCACCTCCTATAAGAGATTAAAGTTAACATTACTTTCATAATATTAACGGTGTCATTCTTGAGTGGTCCAAAAACGACGAAATAATAACCCCTAACGGCATCATTTCATGTTGAAATATATCATAGAAACAGCGTTGTGGCAAGCTTTTTCACGCTTTTTGAACCAAATTATCGCAATTTATAACTATTTTCGGTGTCTTTCTATCAAATGGACCGGAGTTCCTTTAAAATCAAAGGCTTCGCGAATTCTATTCTCTAAGAAACGTTCATATGAAAAATGCATTAAATCTGGATCATTCACAAAAATAACAAATGTTGGTGGTGCCGTACTTACTTGAGTTGCGTAATAAATACGAAGACGTTTTCCGTTATCACTAGGTGTTGGATTAACAGCAATCGCATCCATAATAACATCGTTAAGAGCAGATGATTGTACACGTCGTTCGTGATTAGTATTCACTTCTTTAATTAAGGCTGGTAGATTTGACAATCTTTGTTTTGTTAAAGCCGATACGAATACAATGGGTGCATAGCTTAGATAAACAAATTGTTCACGAATTCCTTCTTCAAATTCATGAAGTGTATGATTATCTTTCTTCAGCGTATCCCATTTATTAACTACAATGATAATACCGCGTCCTGCTTCATGAGCATAACCCGCGATTCTTTTATCTTGTTCGCGAATTCCTTCTTCGGCATTTAAAACCATTAAAACAACATCACTGTTGTCAATAGCTTTCATAGCACGCATCACGCTATAACGTTCAGTGTTTTCATAAACCTTACCACGTTTACGCATACCAGCTGTATCAACCATCACGAATTCACTATCATCGTTAGTAAAACGTGTATCGATTGCATCACGGGTCGTACCAGCAATATCAGAAACAATCACTCGATTCTCTCCCAAAATTGCATTCACAAGTGAAGACTTACCAACATTAGGCCGACCAATCAAACTAAAACGAATTGCACTATCTTCCTCGTCAACTTCGTGTTCTGGAAAGTGACTGATAACTGCATCCAATAAATCTCCTAATCCAAGCCCATGACTACCAGATAATGGATATGGATCGCCAAAGCCAAGGCTATAAAAATCATAAATATCTTGCCTTAATTCGACATTATCAACTTTATTAACGGCCAAAATAACTGGCTTGTCAGCTCGATAAAGAATTTTAGCAACTGCTTCATCAGCATCACTAATACCTTCTTTTACACTAACCAAAAAGATAATAACGTCAGCCTCATCAATGGCTAGCTCAGCTTGGTCTTTAATCTCTTGCAAAAATGGTTCGTCACCAATTTGAATACCACCGGTATCAATCAAATTGAATGGTTTTCCTAACCATTCTGTGTGTGTATAAATACGATCTCGAGTTACTCCGGGAGTATCTTCTACAATTGATATTCTTTCTCCAGCAATACGATTAAAGATTGTTGATTTACCAACATTTGGTCGACCAACTATTGCAACAGTTGGATTACTCATAAAATTACCTCTCTACTAAAACAAAGGGAGTTAAACTAACCCCCTTTGTCTGAAATATCTATATTAGTTGTTGTCGTTATCTTTAAGATCTTTACCAATGATGTCGCCTAAAGTGAATCCTGTTTCTTCTTCAGGAGCATCATTCTTAAAGTTAACTGATTCGTTGTGGTTACTTTGTTCTTTAGAGTCAGCTGGTGCTTCTTCTAAAGCTTTAATTGAAAGTGCCAAACGACGATCTTCAGGGTTAACTTCTAATACTTTAACCTTGACGCTTTCACCAGATTTAAGAACATCTCCTGGTGTAGCAACATGTTTGTGAGAAATTTGTGAAATGTGAACTAATCCTTCAACACCAGGGAATACTTCAACAAATGCACCAAAGTCTGTCAAACGTTTTACAGTACCATCAAGAACTGATCCAGCAGGTGCTTTTTCAGCAATATTATCCCATGGTCCTGGTTGTGTTTGCTTAATTGAAAGTGAAATACGGTCTTTGTCTTCATCAATTGCAAGAACTTTAACCTTAACTTCTTCACCAACCTTAAGAATGTCAGAAGGCTTGTTTACACGTTCGTAAGCAATTTCTGAAATGTGAACAAGTCCGTCAACACCACCAAGGTCTACGAAAGCACCAAAGTTTGTTAAACGAGCTACCTTACCTTCAACAACATCGCCGACGTTGATTGAGCTAAGTACTTCAGCACGTTTTTCAGCACGTTCTGCGTTTAAGATTGCCTTGTGAGACAAGATCAAACGATTTTCTTCAGGTTTAACTTCGATGATCTTAACTTTAAGAGTTTGCCCCTTGTAAGCATTTAAATCATCAACGAAACGATTCTCAATCATTGAAGCAGGAATAAATCCACGAACGCCAGCGTCAACAACTAAACCACCCTTAACAACTTGTGTAACGGGTACTTCAAGAACTTCGTCGTTAGCAGCTTTTGCTTCGATATCTTTCCAGACTTCGCGTGCTTGAACTCGCTTGCGTGATAGTAAGTAACTACCACCTTCTTTATCATTACCGATACGAGAAACAACAACAAGTTCCATCTCGTCACCGATCTTAGCAATATCACTAATATTATCGACGTGTTGAGTAGAGAGTTCACGAAGTGGAACAACACCTTCGACACCTGCGCCTTGAATACCAACGATTAACTGACGGTCATCATCAATATCTAAAACCTCTCCTGTAACTACGTCACCAATTTTTACTTCTTCAACGCTATTAATTGCGTTGAGTAAATCACTGTTTTGATTATTATCATTTTCGGTCATCCGAATAGTCCCCCTTCAACAGCACTTATAAGTACATAATATCTAAAAACTGACTGAAAAGCTAGTTTATTTCATCAGTAAGTGCTAATTTCTTACATTTTCGACAATTTCTAATATTTTATTAACCACATCATCGATACCCATTGAAGTAGTATCAACTTCAATAGCATCGCTAGCTTTAGTTAATGGTGAAACTTTTCTAGTTGAATCTTTATGATCTCGAACTTCGATTTCTTTTTTCAAAGTTTCTAAACTAGTTTTAATACCCTTTTGTTGATTTTCTTTAAATCTACGTTCAGCACGTTCGTCAACACTGGCAATCAAGAAGATTTTCACTTCAGCATTGGGTAAAACAGCACTACCAATATCGCGACCATCCATTACAATACCACCTTTACCAGCAATATCGCGTTGACGATCAGTTAAAATCGAACGAACTTCTTTTAATGCAGCTACTGTTGATACTGAATTTGTAACTTCCGGTGTTCGAATATCATCAGTAATTTCATTACCATCAATAAAAACTTTTTGAACTGGATTACCTGGGGCAAAACTAATCTCAGTATCTTCAAGCATTTTTACAATGGCTGATTCATCATTCAAGTCAATGTGATTTTGAAGTGCTTTAAAAGTAACCGAACGATACATAGCACCCGTATCACAGTAAATATAACTCAATTTATTAGCAACAATTTTTGCAACAGTACTTTTTCCGGCTGATGCGGGTCCATCAATCGCAATCTGTAATTTTTTCATTTTTGAACTCTCCATAAATTATTTTACTCTTAGTTGTTGTCCAGGTTGGATATCTGATGAACTAGTTAAACCATTCATTTCTAACAATTGTTGAACCGAAATACCGTTGTTAACAGCTACACGGTAAACACCTTGGCCAGCTTGAACAGTTGCATATTTACCTGACGCATTATTAGTTGAATTACTACTGTTACTTTGACTGTTATTGTCTTTTTGAGTTTGTTGTTGATCTGTTTCTTTCTTGGCAGCCATAGATTGCTTATCAGCAGCTTCCTTTTGCTTCTTCACTGATTCACTATCTTTTTTTGCAGAAGCTTTGGACTCAGATTCTGAGCCTTTTGACTCTGATTCGGCCTTCTCAGATTGTTTATCTGCACTTGATTTCGAACTATCAGAACTACTTTTACTATCACTATCACTCTTGCTACTCTTAGATGACTGAGCAACTTCAGTTTTGGGATTGGATGCCTGATTAAAGTCGCCACGGTTCATCATAAATACAACCACTGAGGCAGCTGCAAAAAGGGCAATCACTGATGCTAAAATTAGAACCATACTACGTGATCCACGAGATTTTTTCTGGAAGCTTTGTCGAGATAATCCCTCCGTTTCTTTAGAGGTATCTTTTTTATCTCCATCAAAGTTTTTGTCCCACAAATTATTATCTTTCTTTGCCATAATCTTATCCTTTCCCTTAATACTATCGGTTATGTATTTTAGCGTATAAATCATAAAAAAACCAGATTTACACGTGAACTTATATTAATTAAAAAGTGAATTTATTTTTTCTTGCCAGTCAATCATTTTAAAGACCTTCGAATCAGCATTTTCATTCTTGGGGAAAGTAGGCAAATGTTCCATTCCTCCACAACAATTATCATCATGCTGGTTGAACTCTTGATCGAAATGTTGTAGCAAATACTGACGATGACATCCTTTTTCATTTACGAGGTGTAGCATCTCAGCGAGCTCATCTTTTTTCTGTAAATGTTGTTGTTGAAATAAATTTTTTATTTGATCAGCTTTTAGCCCATTTTGTTGGTAAAACTGTACAAGATTTCGATCTGAACTTCCTTGATTGTTACCTTCAAAATATTGATCAATCATTTCCTCAGAAGGAATTGAAAAATTATTCAATAAACTTGGAACCTTCTCATCACCCAACTGATATAGCATAATTGCCGCACTGGGTTGACCATCACGACCCGCTCGACCAATTTCTTGAACGTAGCTCTCAATATCACCTGGCATATGGAAATGAACTACATATCGAATATTATCCTTATCGATCCCCATTCCAAATGCACTGGTAGCACAGATTAAGTCTAAACGATTATTCGCAAATTGACTTTGGATTTGGTGACGTTCGTAATTAGACATCCCCGCATGATACGGAGCCACCCTTAATCCTAGTTGATTGCTAATTAAATCACTGACTTGATTTGCAGCCTTGCGACTTGAAAAATAAATAATTCCTCCACTAGGCAGTGTTGGCAATAATTCTAATAAATAGTCTAATTTACTTTCGGAAGGATCAAATATTTTAAATCCAAGATAGATATTTGGACGATCTACTGATGTAATAAATTCGTTTACATTTCCACTGTCTAAATTCATATACTTTAATATTCCAGCACGAGTCTTTTTAGATGCAGTGGCCGTTAACATTAATGTAGTCGGCTTTCCTAAATACTTTCGAACCTCACCTAGCTTTAAATAATCGGGACGAAATGATTTTCCCCACTGAACAATGCAATGAGCTTCATCGATCACTAATAAACCGATTCCTACCGTTTTCAGAGCCTGTCTTACATTATCTTTTTGTAAGGTTTCTGGGGAGGTAAAAATAAATTGAAATTTCTGTAAATTATTCAGCACACGCTCTTGTTCAGGCAATGTTTGCCGAGAACTCAATTCAGTAACCTTCTTCTCCCCAAGTAACTGTAAACGACCAATTTGATCTTGTATTAGCGATAGTAACGGAGTCACAATTAATACTCTTTGATTCGAAGTAAAACCGTACATCTGATAAATTAAAGACTTTCCACTTCCCGTGGGTAAAATTGCCAGCGTATCTTGCTGTTTACTCAGTGATTCTAATATCTCTAACTGTCCCTCTCTGAATTGACTAAATCCAAATTTTTCTTTCAAAACTTGGCTAAAATTAACTTCAGTCATTTAGTCTCCTCCTTTGGGTCTCTGTAATTTGTAGTAAGCGAAATTCAAAAAAAGATAAATTGCCATACTTTGCATTAAAATCCTCAATGGACCACTGACTAGGCGCTATTTCCAAAGCTTGCACATCCTTAATAATATCTTCAGTAATGTTTTCAGGATGATAATTAAAATCGGACACTAAAATAACTGACATTAAGATATGCTCTTGAACCGTGCCAGTTTTTATTCTTCGCATATTGGCAATTTCTGCTACCGTACGATTTTGATTACTAATTAGTTGCCATGTCAGCTCAGCACTATGCGTTAGTTTTGTATTAGACAATGTTGATAACAACAGTTGATTTAAAAGAGATAAATTCGAATCTTTTACAATTTGACCAATTCTACTAAAAATAATATTAATTCTTTCCTCGATGATCCAAGGTTCAATCATTAGAATCTTAGAAAACTGATCCGTGGTTAGTCCGTCTTCGTTATAACCGACGAGCAAATTGAAAAATAAATTGGCATCATCATGACTCAGTTGATTTCCAACCTGTATTAATTCATCTTTAAAAGTAGTAATTATGTCCGCATTTTTATTTTTAATAAACCATTTCTTAACAATAAAAGTGGTCTGTTCGTCAGCTTGAATCGGAATATACTTATTATTCTGGTGTTGATACTGAGATATTATCTGAATAGCCAATGTTAAACTAGAACGCCAAAGATATTGGTTTAGCTGTGCCTGAAAGCCGCTAGGAACCACCGTGCTCACTGAAGCTATTAGTTGGCTACCAAGTGGTGTAAGTAGATACTCATCATCTTTAACGGTCAAATAACCTTTATTTACAGACTTTGATAAAGTTCTTAAAAAGTCTTGTTCATTGAATCCAAGATCAAAGCTTAACCAATTTAACAAATTATATTGAAGACCCCAAAAAAGCGTCGAAACTGTTTGTTTTCCACGCAATAGATTTGAAATTATTTTGGGTCTCCGAGCTTGTTTTAAATCAAAAAAACGAATAGCTCTAATCGTAATCATACAAAATCACATTCCAAATTGTTGTTTTAATCGATTAACTTCAGAAACTTTAAGTGCACGCCATTTTCCAGGTTGTAAGCCATCAGTATTTAAAAAACCATATGATTCACGTTTTAGTTTCATAACCGGATGCCCAATGGCTTGGAACATATTCTTAACTTGATGATTACGTCCTTCATGAATTGTCAGTTGAATAACAGCCGTTTGCTTTTCAGTATCCGAACTAAGAATCTTAGCCTTAGCCTTAGCTGTTTTCTTATGATCTATGACGACGCCCTTTTCTAAGCGCTCAATCTTTTCAATACTTGGAATTCCCTTGACCTTAGCAGTATAAGTCTTTTCAAATTTATACTTAGGATGAGTAATTTTATTAGCCAATTCTCCATCATTGGTCATTAATAGTGCACCTGAAGTATCGTAATCTAAACGACCAACTGGGTAAATTCTTTGAACCACATCAGGGAAAAAGCTCATGATAGTTGAACGATTTTTTTCATCATGAACTGATGTAATAACACCACGTGGTTTGTACAAAAGAAAATAAACGAGGTTTTCTTTTTGAATTGGAACACCATCAACTTCAATACGGTCGTGTCGTTCAACTTTAAATCCTTGTTCCGTAACAGCTTTTCCATTAACCCAAACTCGTCCGGCAGCAATCAATTCTTCAGATTTTCTTCTGGATGCTACCCCTGCTTCTGCCATTACTTTTTGTAATCTTTCACTCATCTTGTTCTCCATCCTTTTCAGTTATAACAGCTGACTGATTAAACTCTTTCAAGAATAAATCACCTGTGGAATCGTTATTTTCGTCTGTAGTCTTTATTTGCGGAAGATCTGGCAATTCCTTTAAATCTGTAATTCCAAAATAGTCCAAAAAATCACTCGTGGTTCCGTATGTTTTAGGACGGCCAGGCTCATCTAAACGACCAACTTCACAAACTAAGTCACGTGCAACTAAATTTTGAATCGTTGCTCCACTTTGAACTCCCCGAATTGAATCTATTTCGACCCGTGTAATAGGTTGCTTGTATGCAATAATAGATAAAATTTCCAAAGATGCCTGTGACAGCGACGATTGAAGTGGTTGTTCAAAATACTTTCCTAATAACGAGGATAACTCTTTTTTAGTTGTTAAGCGGTACGTCTCATTTGATTCAATTATTTGAAGCGCAGAATCTTGATTAGATTGATACTCATGACTCAGCTCATCTAACATATTTCTGATGGCTGGTTTAGAGAACCCAGTTAAATCTGCAAGATTTGCCAGAGAAATACCTACCTCTCCACTAACAAACAATAATCCTTCTAAATCTTGTTTACTACTCATATTATTTTTCTTGAATTTCCTTTATTAAAATTGAATCAAAAAGTTCATTTTGTTGAAGTATAACCTGATTGTCTTTAACCAATTCCAGCAAAGCCATAAAAGTGGTTACTAAATTAACTCGATCTATTACATCATCAAAAAGATTCTCAAATAAGACCCCTTGCTTGTAATGATGAACTTGATCTTTAACCTGTATCATTCTATCACCAATCGAAACCTCATCTTCTTGAATCGTTTGATGAATTGGTTCGTTGGTAAGCTTTTTAGCAATCATCTTTTCAAAAGCCTTTTGTAAGTCTGATAACTGAACTCCAGGCGTTACCAAATTTAGATTAATATCATCAGGAACGTCAGCCTGTGGTCTTGTAAATAGCTGTTTACGTTGTCCTTCAAGATCTTTAAGATTCACTGATGCTTCTTGATAACGCTGATACTCAATTAATTGATCCATTAAATCATTTCTTGGATCATCTTCGTCTCCAATATCATCTGGGACCTCCGTATTTGGCAATAACATCTTTCCCTTAATCTCGGTTAAAGTGGCTGCCATTACCAAATACTCACCAGCAATATCTAACTGTAATTCTTTTTGAGCATGCAAGTAATCAAGGTACTGTGTAGTAATGCTACTAATTTTAATATCATAAATATCCATTTCAGATATTCGAATTAAATGAAGCAAGAGATCCAACGGTCCCTCAAATTCATCAATTTTTATTGTTGGTAATGTTTCATTCATTTGTGCCATTTATATTTTGACCCATCTCAAATCTTTCCATCATTGAACTAGTTGCAATGGTACCGATTAGTCTTCTTTCTGGATAAATACTTTGTAAAGATCTAAGAACTTCATTTTCATTGAAAACTGTTTCCTCATCAGGAATAAATCCCAGTCGATCAATAATAACAAAATCTTTTTGCAATATAACTAATACCACGCCAATAAACTGCTGATCTTGTTGATCAAGATAGATATAACGATCATTGCGGTTAGTAAAATACTGTAACGTATCATTAACCTGATCCAAACTATCAATACCTGAAACGCAAGACAAGAGTCCCATAGTGGTTTTGTGATTTGATTCAGTATATCTAACTAACATGTTACTCCTTACCTTTAAGCACGAGGATGATATTTATTATACACATTCGTCAATCTTTGTTGGGTGACATGCGTGTAAATTTGAGTTGTAGAAATATCCGCATGACCTAACAATTCTTGTACAATTCGCAAATCTGCACCATTTTCCAACAGATGTGTTGCAAATGAATGTCTGAGAGTATGTGGCGTAATATTTTTGGTTATCCCAGCTTTTAACACTAACTGTTTAAGGTTCTTCCAAATTCCTTGGCGCGTCATAGGACGACCATGTTGATTTAGAAAAACAATGTCGTAATTTTGATTTTTTAATAAAGCTCCACGAGGACCCTGTAAATATTCATTTAGCCACTTAATTGCGACGTCTCCAATTGGTATAACACGTTGTTTATCACCTTTACCAACCGTTTCAATTAATCCCATTTCCAAATGTAATTCATTTAGATTTAAATGGATTAATTCACTGACACGCAATCCGGTTGCATACATAACCTCTAAAATAGCCCGATCACGGACACCTAAATTTGTCGCCGTATTTGGTGTAGCCAGTAGTCTTTCAACCTCATCCGTAGTAAGAATAGAGGGTAAATGCTGAGCTTTCTTTGGTGGAACAATATTATTCATTGGATTATCTGTAATCATATTAATTTGTAACAAATACAAAAAGAATTTTCGTAAGCTAGAGATAGCATGAATAATTGAATTACGAGAAATTCCAGCTCGATCCAATTCGTCAAGAAAATTTAAAATAACATAACGATCGACGTTTTTAATATCTTTGATGTTTTCTTTAGATAAAAAAGTTATAAATCGTCTAAGTTCCTGCCGATAACTTACTACCGTATTTTGTGACAAACCTTTTTCGACAACTAAAGCATGCAGATACTCTTCTACCAGACGATCCATATTCTAATCCTCTGACTTAAGCTCAATACCCTCGTCAGTTTGATTAATGATACCGACTTTTAATAGATGACCCAAAGCACGCTTAAATTGGCCCTTACTAATTCCTAGAGTTTTTTTAATTTCGACTGGATCACTATGATCATTTAGATTCAAACTGTGTTCTGAACTATGTTCCAATAGAGCTAATACCATAGCAGCATCATCACCAATTGCTTCATAACCTCTAGGTTTCAATGAAAGGTTCAATGAACCATCCTGCTGAACTTTGATGACACGTGCAGTCAATTGTTCTCCTAAACGAGGTTCTTCATTACGCTCTGATGGATGAATAAAACCAACATAGAAATCGTCAGTAAAGACAATCGTTCCAACAATCTTCAAACGATAAGCTGTAGCAGATACATTCTTATTAGTCATCGCAGTATTTGCGCGTTGAGCCAATGCACGAAAAACAGAATCGTCAGCCAATTTAGCCCACATGCGATTTTTATTATCGACAGTAATACGCACAAGTAAACGGTCTCCCATATTAGGCCATAATCTATTTTCTGTGGAAAGCTCATCCAGAGAAACAACTATATCTTTGTTTGGTAAACCAATATCTACAAAGACACCTAAATCACGACGAACACGAACTACTTTGGCCCAACCAAAACGGCCCACACGAATATCTGGAGCCTCTCGAGTAATTTGAAGTTCATGATTAACATTTTCGTATGCAAAACCAGAAAAAAAACTGCCCTGTTTCAAAGGCTTCTTAATTTCTTTTTTATCTAGACGATAGGTTTTAACATCCTCTAATTGAACAAAGTAAAACTGATCATTTTCATCAATCACTTTTCCTTTTGATACTTTTCCTAATAATGATTCCATTATTTTCCTCATTTCACTTGAATCTGAAGCATTTGAATAATTAAATACGCAATTCCAGAAGCAATAACTGGTCCCGCAGCAATACCGTTTAAGAAAACTACACCCATAATAGTTCCGAATACTAAAGCAACAGTTACTTCAGGGCTTGCCGCAAGAAAGCCAACCCCTCTTGCCGATAAAATGGAAACTAGTACACCACATGCAATGGCAATCCAACCAACAGGGCTCTTGAAAGAATTAATCAAGTCCATAAAACCAATTTTCCCAGTAGCAATCGGAATTAAAATAGCGACAGATATGACTGTCACACCCCAATTAATTCCCTGCTTACTGATAATATCAAAGAGTTGTGCAGTGTTAGGAATGGCTTTTAACAATAAGACGACAAAGCAAGCAATCATTAAAGATTGATTCTTACCAAGAAAAGCAATTACTAAAATACTAAATAAAAAAAGCCAACTTTCCATTTTGATCTTCCACTCCAATTTTAGTTTACATAAATCAATTTTACTAGAAAGCAAACTCAATTGCACTAGAAATAAAAAAAACGCAACCAAATTGGTTACGTTTCTTTGTTTAAACTAATTTATCTTAAAGTGCGTTTGATGCACCGTGGTAAATAACACCGCGACGTGAGTCTACAGTAATTAATTCTTCATCAGAAAGAATTGATGTAGCATTTTGAACACCAACGATAACAGGAATGCCCATTGAAATACCAACAACAGCTGCATGTGATGTTAAACCACCATTTTCAACAACTAAAGCACTTGATTTTTCAATAGCTGGTAAGTAATCCTTATCAGTTGTCTTTGTAACAAGAATTCCGCCTTCAACAGCTTTGCTGTTTGCTTCTTCAGCAGAAGTTGCAATAACAGCTTTACCAATAACTGTTTCATCACCGACACCTTGTCCAGCTGCAAGTTTTGAACCAATTAATTGAAGTTTCATCATGTTTGTTGTACCACTTTCACCAACTGGAACACCAGCAGTGATTAAGATCAAGTCGCCTTCCTTAGCGAACCCAAGGTCAACAGCTTTGTTAGCAGCTAAATCAAACATTTCATCTGTAGTAGATGGCTTGTCAGCAACGATTGGGTGAACACCCCAGTTAACTGTCAATCCACGACGAACACGTTCGTCAAATGTGATAGCTAAAATATCAGCATCTGGACGGTATTTAGAAATCATACGTGCAGTGTAACCAGATTGTGTAGCAGCAACAATTGTTTTAACACCTAAGTTACGTGCAGCACGAGCAACGGCAGCACCAATTGTTTCTGTAACATCACTTTGGTCAAACTTGTTTATTTGTAAGTTACCATCTTCAGCAAGTGCATTTTCAGCTTTTTCGTCAATCTTAGCCATTGTTGCGACAGCTTCAACTGGGTAATCACCATTAGCACTTTCACCAGAAAGCATAGTAGCATCTGTACCATCCCAAACGGCGTTAGCAACATCAGAAGCTTCAGCACGTGTTGGACGTGGGTTTTCGATCATTGAGTCAAGCATTTGTGTAGCTGTGATAACTGGTAAACCAACAGCATTACATTTCTTGATTAATGATTTTTGTACCAAAGGAACATTTTCAGCTGGAATTTCAACACCCATGTCACCACGAGCAATCATGATACCATCTGAAACCTTTAAGATTTCGTCAGCGTTGTCAATACCTTCTTGAGATTCGATCTTAGGGAAGATTTGAACGTCAGCCATATCTTTTTCTTCAAGAAGTTGACGAATGTCTAAAACATCTTGAGGTTTACGAACGAAACTTGCAGCGATGTAGTTAATGTTCATTTCGTCACAACCGAAACGAATATCGCTAGCATCTTTTTCAGTAATACCTGGTAAGTTAATTGAAACACCAGGAGCATTTGTACCCTTACGTGAACCAAGAGTACCGTTATTAGTTGCATGAACAACTAATTCGCGTTTTTCTTCGTCTTTTTCGTCAATCTTAAAATCAAGTAAACCATCGTCGAATAATACGTGACCACCAACATGAACATCATCATAAAGGCCATCGTATGTAACAGCAATTACATCCTTGGTTGTTTCTAAAGATTCGTCCATTGAAATACGTGCTTTGTCGCCAGTATGGTATTCTTGGTTACCATCTTTTTGAGCAGTTGTACGGATTTCAGCACCCTTTGTATCCAATAAGATACCAACTGTTTTACCAGTGATCTTTTCAGCTTCCATAACCTTGTTGTAACGGTCTAAATGTTCAGCATGATCACCATGTGAAAAGTTGAAACGGAATACGTTTGCACCGGCTTCGATTAATTTTACAATTGTATCTACGTCAGTACTTGCGGGTCCAAGTGTTGAAACAATCTTGGTTTTCTTCATTACTAAATCTCTCCTTTGATTTAACTAATTTATAAAAGACTTTTAAGTCATTTTATCCAAATTTTAGAATGATAAGTCGTCAGCCAATTGATGTAATGAACTATCTGGTTGATGCTTAGCATTAAATAGATCAGTGATGTCATGTGCTTGAACTTTGTTGTCAAGAATACCAACAGCTAAACCACCCTTGCCTTCTAACAACAATTCAACAGCATAAGCACCCATCTTGCTTGCCAAGACACGATCACGAGCGGTTGGAACACCACCACGTTGAACATGTCCTAAGACAGTAGCACGAGCATCGAAGTCACCGTACTTCTTAAGTTGTTCGATGAATTCAGGAGCAGCATCAGAGTTTGCATCGCCTTCAGCAATAACAATAACTCCGTAATCTTTACCCTTTGCACGGTTAGCCTTAAGCTTGTTAGCAATTTCTTCGACATTGTAGTCAAAGCCAGGTGCGATAACTGCATCAGCACCAGAAGCCACACCAGCCCAAAGTGCGATGTCAGCAGCGAAACGACCCATAACTTGAACAGCAAAGACACGTTGGTGACTCTTAGCTGTGTCACGAATCTTGTCAATAGCGTCAACAGCAGTATTTAGTGCTGTATCGAAACCAATTGTGAAATCCGTATAAGGAATATCGTTATCGATTGTTCCTGGAAGACCAATTGTGTTGTAACCATGTTCAGTTAAACGAAGAGCTCCATGATAAGAACCGTCGCCACCGATAACAACTAAAGCATCAATACCGAACTTCTTAAGTTGTTCGATTCCCTTTAATTGACCTTCAACCTGAGCAAATTCAGGGTAACGAGCGGAGTACAACATTGTACCTCCTTCGTCAATTGAATCATCTAGGTCAGCAGCTTCGAACTTATGAATATCTCCGGCTACTAAACCAGCAAAACCATAATTAATTCCATATGCTTCTAAACCAGAACTGATGGCTTTTCTAGCAACGGCACGAATTGCTGCGTTCATTGCTGGAGCATCACCACCACTGGTTAAAATACCAATGCGCTTCATTAACTTTCACCTCAAAATTATCGAGTTTTTCAAAACTTCAATTCAAAGTTTATCACTTTTAAAAACAGATGTCTGTACCATTTCATCATTTATTAAAATGTAAGTGCTTTAATTTTGATTTTCATCATTTTTAAGTTGGATTTGGTCCACTCCAAGCAAATCTGCGAGCTCTTCTTTGGCTTGACTTACATTTGATAAGTTAAATTCTTCCGATAGATCATTCGTTTCATGCGTATCAAGATATACCAACGTCACTGGAATATTACCGTGATATTTCTTAAATATGCCAAACAGTTTCATTTGAAAATCTCGACTGTTTTTTCGATGTGGAACATTCAGAATCCATCGTTGTCTTTTATTTTCTCTCAAATGCATTTCTTCAGGTAGTTTAAACGAATCAGCAATAATCTGTAACTTGCCATTTCTATTTTCAGATTTACCTTGAATAACTAGAACACGTCCACGTTGTAAATTAGATTCACTATTTTTGAATACCTGTGGAAAGACAACAACTTCACTTTCACCTGAAGGATCATTAATGTTCAAGAAGGCCATTTGGTCACCCTTCTTAGTACGGATAACCCTAATCGATTTAATATATGCGACAACCACCACTTTGGTAGATTCTTTCAAATTAATAAGCGGTGTACTTTTAATTTGATCAATTAACTTTTGATATTTCTCAACTGGATGTCCTGAAACATACACGCCTAAAAGTTCTTCCTCTTGTTCTAGCTTAGTAGACAATGACAAATCAGGCTTGCGTTGTACTTTTGGAATTAGTTTTTCAAAGAGATCCATACTACCGTTACTTAAATCGATACTTTGCTTTAATTCTGGTAAAAATCCACTTAACTCCGCCCGATTATAACCAAATCCATCTAAAGCACCAGCAAAAATCAAACGATCTAACACATCTTCACTTAACCACTTGGAATCAATTCGACGGAGAAATGATTCGACGGACTGAAATGGTCCGTTAGCTTGACGTTCGGTTAGGATTGTTTGAATCAAATCACGCCGAATTCCTTTAATACAAAGTAATCCCATAACGATGTGATGATCGATTAGTTGATAAACTGCACTACTTTGATTAATATTTGGCGGCAAAACTATTAATTTCTTTTGCTTTAATTCTTGGAAATAATTTTTAGTCTTATTTGCCCCACCAATGACTGAGTTTAAGATTGCTGTATAAAATTCCAGTGGATAATTAACTTTTAAATAGGCCAATTGATAAGCCATTTTACTGTAGGCAACCGCATGTGATTTGTTGAATCCATAGTTAGCAAAACTCTCAATATAGTCGTAGACTTGATTTGCTAAATTTGTAGCATATCCCTTTTGATTGGCTCCTTTAATAAATTCGCCTTTGAGTTCATCAATAACAGTGGCCTTTTTCTTACTCATTGCGCGACGCAATAAATCGGCCTGTCCAAGAGTCAAACCACCCATTGCAGAAGCCACTTCCATAACTTGCTCTTGATAAACTAGAATTCCATACGTCTCTCCCAAAATATTTTTAAGAACCTCATTTGGGAAACGATATGGTTCTTCGTGATTTTTTCTCTTAATAAAACGATCAATATTCTGCATTGGTCCCGGTCGATACAAGGCATTAACTGCAACTACCAAATTAAAATTATCTGGTTGCATTTTAACCAAAACATTTCGGATACCATCGGATTCAAATTGAAAAATTCCCGTCGTATCACCCTTTTGAAAGAGTTCTAGAGTTGCTTTGTCGTTCAAATTGATTTTATTAATATCAAAATCTGGTTGCTCTTTATGAACTTGATCTAAAACTTGCGACAAAATTGTAAGATTACGTAATCCAAGAAAATCAATTTTTAGAAGCCCTACTTGCTCAACGTAATTCTTAGAATATTGAACCATCAACATTCCATCATTACCCATTTGAACAGGCGCATTATTAACTAGTTCAACGTCACTCAATACAATTCCCGCCGCATGAGTTGAATAATGACGTGGCAAACCTTCTAGTCTAGAAGCCACATAAAATATCAACTGATTGCGATCATTATCACTAACAAAGTTTCTTAGTGGTTGTGAAAGTTCATAAGCCTGTTTCAAAGTTATATTTAACTGATTAGGAATTAATTTACTAATAGTATTGATTTGGGCTGGCAATTCTCCAAATACACGAGCCACATCTCTAATTACAGCCTTAGCCGCTAAGGTACCAAATGTAATAATCTGTGCAACTCTGGTATGACCATACTTTTCATGAACATACTGTAAAACTTCGTCACGACGATCATCCGGAATATCCAAGTCCACATCCGGCATTTGAGCTCGTTCTGGGTTTAAGAAACGTTCAAATAGTAAACCGAATTGTAACGGATCAACTGTCGTAATATTTAACAGATATGCAACCAAGGAACCAGCTGCCGAGCCACGTCCAGGACCAGTTAAAATATTGACACTATGCGAAAATCTAATTACATCTTGGATAATCAAAAAGTAATCAGAAAATCCCATCGTTTTAATTACGGACAATTCATGATCAAGACGTTCTTGATACTTGGTACGATCCGTCACTAACGTAATTTTGTTTAATCCTTCATCACACAATGCTCTTAAGTATTCCGATGAAGAGCTATTATTAGGAGTTTTAAAAACTGGTAATTTAGGTTCAGAAAATTGAATTTTTAGATTTAATTGTTCTTCTAATTTTTCTAGGTTAGATATTTCTTGGCCTAATCCTAAATTCTGATATTCTGTTTCAAAGTCAGATGCACTTTTTAGCCAATCAGACCCCAGCGTATTTTTAAAATCCTCCGGATGGCGAATTACGTCACCAGAATGAATATCCTCTAATACCTTAGTTGCAAAATAATCTTCAGCTGTTTTGTAATGTACTAGTGGTAATGGCAGACATTTTAATTTAAATTCAGTTGCTACTTCTTGAACTGTGCCTCGCAAAATAGCTGTTTGTTTTTGATTTAATCCAAGATATAAGTTATCGTAACTAATTTCATCAAGATAACTCTTTAATAGTTGTTCCACGCTAGACCGTTGTCCCCGTTCTAATAGTTCAATCATCTCAGAACGTGTCCCAGGAATAATCATGACTAAATCATCTAATAATCCGTTAAGATCCGTAAAACTTAAACTACTTTTATCTGATGCCATTTTTAGTGAACTAAGTTGCATCAAATTCTGATAGCCAGTTTGTCCCTTAGCAAAAAATAAAGTTTGATAAGTCTCTTCAGTTAAAAAAGATCCCTGTAAAGCTAAATTAAGTCCTAAGACCGGTTTGATTCCATTTCGTTCACACTCTTGATAAAATTCAATAGCGCCATACATGACGTTTTCATCAGCGAGCCCTAAAGTTTGATAACCGAGTTTTTTAGCACTTTGCACTAAATCTTGGATCTTTAAAGAACTTTTTAATAAAGAGTACGCGCTACTAACTTGTAATGGTAAAAAACTCATAAATTCGTTATCTCCCTTCTGTATTCATTGTTTTGATTATACCGAATTCAACATATTAACTAAAGTAAGTCGGTTGATTTTCACGGTCATTGTGCTAAAATATTTACAGTTTTGAAAGGTGGCATAATTATGCGTCAAATCACAATTATTTTTTGGGCATTCATCTTTGGTGAAGTCATTGGATACATTGGCGGAGCACTTGATGCTCTTCCATACCAACGTTTTCAAATCGGTATTGTTGCTGCCATAGTAGCATTGATAACTTCTAACATGATTCCTCTCTTATCGAAGGGACCAAAAGAAACAAAATAAAAGAAACCTCTGTGGGTTTCTTTTTTTGTTGCCTTATTACATAAAAGTAAATGGATCCGTATTAATCTGAGAAGGAATTGCTTCCAAATTCCAATTATTTTCTTTTGACCATTCGGTAAACATTTGAACTAAATACGGAATACAAATCTTTTCAATATTATGTCCCGGATCCACCACGCTTAAACCATCTGTTAACATTTCATGTGCTGTATGATAGTAAACATCACCCGTGACATATACATCTGCTCCCTGCTCAATTGCTTCAGGATAGAATTTTCCACCGTCACCGCCTAAAACAGCCACTCGTTTAACTTGTTGATTGACGTCATTACTTGTTACGCGAACTCCACTAACACCAAATGCCGATTTCGCGTCAGAAACAAAATCTTTCAAAGGTTGTGCTTGCACTAAATCTCCGATCCTTCCCATACCGTGTTCCGGACCCTCAACTGATAATAATGGTTTAACATCAGTTAATTTCAATGCATGAGCTAGCCAATCATTCATACCAGGATTAGCACTATCTAAATTAGTGTGAGCTGAATAGACAAAAATATTATTGCTTATAATATCGCCGTACATTTTATTCTGAGAATTTCTAAAATCCAGATTACGTGCTGAACGAAACATCACTGGATGATGTGAGAAAATCATATCGCATTTTTGCTCAACAGCCTCTTGAACAACTTCAGGACGAACGTCCAAAGTAACAAGTACACGCTTAATTTCTCGATTCACATCACCAATTTGAATTCCAATGGGGTCACCTGAAACGGCTAGAGATTGAGGTGCGAAATCCTCAAATGTTGAAATTAAATCTGCAGCTTTCATTTTGATAACATCTCCTGAACTCTTGAAACTTCTTCCTGAACTTGTTTCAAACGATTACTATCATGTGAATTGCTATTCTTCATTGCATTCTCTACCTTTAGTAGCCGTTTGAGCTCACGTTCCCATTTACTTAAATAAGCGGTATTTCTTTCAGCACTTAGATATGGGCCAAAATGTAACTCCGCATCTGAATAACTTGCATTTCCCGGTTCAGCTACAATCATTTCATAAATATGACGATCCTCAGCGACAATTTTTTCATTTACAATTTTAAAATTATTATTTTGAAGCCATGTTCGTAACTCCAATTCTCCAACATTTGGTTGCAGAACTAAACGCTTAACGTTTTTTAGTTTTCCTTGATTACGATCCAATATGGATTGAATTAAGATGCCACCCATTCCAGCAATTACAATTGTATCAATCTGATCTTGATCCTGAATAACATCTAAACCATCACCCAATCGTGGAATCACAGAATCTTGAACATTCTGATCCTTAATTTCAAACTCAGAGTTAGAAAGTGGACCCTTGGCAACTTCACCAGCAATTGCAAAATTAATGATACCTTCTTTAACTAGATGAATTGGTAAATAGGCGTGGTCAGAACCAATGTCCGCAATACGGGCTCCTTTTTGAACTTCCCCAGCTACCATTTTTAAGCGCTTTGATAAATTATTCGAATTCATTTAAAGCTCCTTCTGTTTTTTATCGTAATTAAATTATAGCATCTAAAGAAAATAAAAAAACCAGCTCTCAGGCTGGTTTTACTTAAATATTACTCGAGAAAGTCTTTTAATTGTTTTGAACGTGATGGATGACGTAATTTACGAAGAGCCTTGGCTTCAATCTGACGAATACGTTCACGTGTAACACCAAAGACCTTACCAACTTCTTCAAGAGTACGAGTACGTCCATCATCAAGACCGAAACGAAGACGAAGTACGTTTTCTTCACGATCAGTAAGAGTATCTAATACACCCTCTAATTGTTCTTTAAGAAGCTCGTAAGCTGCATGATCTGCAGGGCTAGTTGCATCTTGGTCTTCAATAAAGTCACCTAGGTGAGAATCATCCTCTTCACCAATTGGTGTTTCAAGAGAAACTGGTTCTTGAGCAATTTTAAGAATCTCACGGACCTTTTCAGTTGGCATATCCATTTCAGCACCGATTTCTTCAGGCATTGGTTCACGACCTAAATCTTGAAGTAATTGACGTTGAATTCGGATCAACTTGTTAATTGTTTCGACCATATGCACTGGAATACGAATTGTACGAGCTTGATCGGCAATTGCACGAGTAATAGCCTGACGAATCCACCATGTAGCATAAGTTGAGAATTTGAATCCTTTACGGTAATCAAACTTTTCAACGGCCTTCATTAGTCCCATGTTACCTTCTTGAATCAAATCAAGAAATTGCATTCCACGACCAACGTAACGTTTAGCAATAGAAACAACTAAACGAAGGTTAGCTTCAGCAAGTTCTTGTTTAGCACGTTCGTCCCCATTTTCAATCCGAAGTGCTAATTCAACTTCTTCATCAGCTGTTAAAAGTTGAACACGACCGATTTCTTTCAAATACATCCGAACTGGGTCATTAATTTTGACACCAGCGGGAGCCTTTGTATCATCAAGTTCTTCTTTAGACATTTTTTGAGCTTTAAGGGCATACTCACTTGGCTCACCCTTATCGTCAACAACACTGATTCCAGAATCTTCAATTCGTTGAATCAAATCGTCTAATTCTGAATCTTTTAGATTAAACTTAGTAATAAAGTCTTCTTTAAGTTGGGCATCTTTAACTGTTTTATCAGCTTTATGTTCCTTTAATAGTGCAGTTACAGCCTTTTTAAATTCTGGAGAAGCGATTACTCCCTCGCTCTTCTTTGCTTTACTGGTAGTCTTTTTAGTAGTTGCTTTTTTTGGCATGAAAACTCCTCCTCTTAAACCTGCTGCTTTTGTTTAAATAAATTAACTAACTGAACCGTTAGTTCTTGTTGTAACCCCTTGTTACCTAATCTCACGGCCTCATTCAGGTCTTTTTGCACTTGGATTATTTTCGATTCCAGCGGTGCAAAGTTAGAAATAATATTAATGTAGTCATCAACTGCATCCATGCTAATGTCTTCGTTCATATCGATTGACTCTAAATTAGCCACAATTGACTGTAAATTAGGTTCTTTCAGATAATCCATGAAGTCAGCTGGATTATAGCTGGAATGATTCTCTAGATATCCCGCCGCTAACATATACACAGTTTGATACTGCTCATCCCTAAAATAAAAGTCTGTTTTTGCTTCTAATCTAAGCCAAACATCGTGATTATTGAGCGCTAAAGCTAATAAGTGCTGTTCAGCGACCTCAATCGAACCTTTTTTAGGTTGTTGTTTAGTTTGAACCAGTCCGGGACTTTCTGGTTCAGGAACATTTTGATAAATACGCCGATCATTCTTCTTTGCAATGCGGTCTGCTTGCATACCCCGCATTTGCATTCTTAAATCGTCTTTATCAATCTTAAATTCATCAGATAATTGATTAAGGTACAGATCCTGTTCCACATTAGATCCTAAATTAGCGAGTCTTCCCAACGCCTTCTGTAAATATTCCAGTAAATCTGTTTCATTATCTAAGTTCAGTCCTGTTCGATCAAACTTTAATAGGAACGAAGTACTAGATTCACCGGTTTGACTCATTAAATTAATAAACTCGTCTTTACCATGATTCTTGACGTATTCATCGGGATCTTGCTGGTTTGGAATAAAAATTACACTAATCTTGATTTTACTGTTTGTTTCAATCAATCCAATTGCACGAGCAATCGCATTTTGGCCAGCGGAGTCACCATCATAACAAATCGTAATTTGATTAGAAATACGTTCTAACATGTTAACTTGTTGATTAGTTAAACTAGTTCCCATTGAAGCAATGGCATTCATGACACCAGCACGATGAGCTGCAATTACATCCATAAATCCTTCAAACAAAATTGCACGATGCTCTTGTAGAATGGTCGAACGAGCTAAATCTAGATTATATAAAACTGTTCCCTTATTAAAAATTGGTGTTTCAGGACTGTTCAAATATTTGGGTTGTCCCTCAACTTTCTCTACTAAACGACCGGAAAAAGCAATGACCCGTCCGTTAGAATCTCGAATTGGAAACATAATCCGATTCGTAAAACGATCAGCTAAATCACCAGATTGGCGTTCAATAAACAATCCTGAAGTTCGCAATTGGTCATATTGACCATCCTGCTCATTGAAATAACTTTGTAGAATCTGATCATCTGGAGCAAATCCCAATCCAAATGTATCAATATCTTCCGTTGTAATACCGCGTTCTGTTAAATACTGAAGTGCATCATGTCCCATCTCAGTATTCTTTAAAATATGACTATAAAGTTGTTGAGCACGTTCATACATATCAATTAATCCAGACTGTGTATCAGTATACTGAGCCTTATGATTACTGATATAAGCTTTATCAAGCTCGACATGACCAAACTCGGCAACTTCACGAACTGCATCTGGAAACGAAACATGTTCTAAATCCATCAAGAACTTAAAAACATTGCCACCTCGTCCACAACTAAAGCAATGAAAAATCTGTTTATCTTCTGAGACAGAAAAAGACGGTGTCTTTTCATCATGAAATGGACAAATTCCAAACAGATTCTTACCAGCTTTTTTTAGCTGGACGTGACGGCTAACAACATCAACAATATCTACTGAGGTACGAACCTCATCAATCACATCTTCTGGAATCGGCTTTGCCATTTACTTCACCGTCCTCTATTAAATTCATACAACGATATGTTACAGCATTCAAATACAAAACACAATCAAAAAGCACCTTTAGCTTACACATTTGTCAAGTATGTAATCAAAAGCACTTTTTTTAATTTATTTTACGATCATTTGATTCAAATCACCGATTGGTTTAATTAAGTTAGACAGAACCGTCAACTGATTCAAACGATTATTTTTAATAGATTCATCTTTATCCATAACCATTGTTTCGTCAAAGTAATTACTAATTACTGGTTCAAGTGCTAGTAGCTTTTCATAATCGTTTTTAAGATCACGATCAGCATCTTGAATTGATTTAACGTGATTAAATAACTCTGTTTCACTGTCATTATTGAATAATTTAGAATCGACAGTTAGATCATTTTTATTTTCATTCTTTTCTGAAATTCGTAGAACACGAGTCAAAGCCTCAATACTATCTTTGAATTTATCATCAATAGTTCTTGATTCCTTCAAAAGTTGAGCAGCAGTAATCATGTTTAAAATATCTGTATTACTACTATTAACTACTGTTTCGACAATATCATGATCAGTCTTTTGGTTATCCAACCATTGACGAACACGATCACTGATAAATTGACGAACTTCGCTAGCATTCTTGTTAACGTCTACGCCACCTGCAGCATTTTCAGTATCTAATTGCTTAGCCACAGCTTCTTGTAAGACATTCAATTGAAGGTGCCAGTTTTGTTCTTTCAAGATTCTAACAATTCCAAATGCTTGTCGCCTCAAAGCATATGGATCATTTGAACCACTTGGAATCATATCAGCGCCAAAGAAACTAAATAAGTTATCAAACTTATCTGCTAATGCTAGCACTGATCCAACCGTTGATTCAGGTAAATCACCATTTGCGCTAGTTGGCATATAGTGTTCACGAATTGCTGTAGCTACACTAGCATTTTCATCGTTCAACAAGGCATACTTTTCACCCATCACACCTTGAAGTTCTGGAAATTCGCCAACCATTCCAGTAACTAGGTCAAACTTATAGATTGAAGCCGCACGACTTAAATCTTGTTTTTCATCCTGACTTAAGCCAATTGAATTAGCTAATACGTCAGCAATCACACGAACTCGGTTCATCTTTTCATACATTGAACCGATCTTATCATGAAAACTAACTTTCTTAAGTTTTTCAACATAATAATCAATTGGATGTTGTTGATCTTCGTTATAGAAGAATGCTGCATCTTCTAGACGAGCAGTTAAGACTTTTTCATTTCCACGAGCAACGTTATCGATAAATTCACTATTACCATTTCGAACTGAAATAAAGTTTGGTAATAATTTACCAGCTTGATCTCTCACAAAAAAGAAACGTTGGTGATCTCGCATAGATGTAATCAAAACTTCTTCTGGAATATCTAAGTACTTTGTATTAAAACTTCCAGAAAAGGCAGTTGGCCATTCTACTAAGTTATTAACTTCTTCCAACAAGTCTGCATTTGGTTGAACATCCCAGTTATTATCGTCAGCAATCTGATGAATTTGAGAGCGAATCAGTTCTTTACGAGCTTGAGCATCTACAAGCACAAATTGATCTTTCAACGTTGCTTCATAGTCAGCTGGCTGTTTAATTTCAACTTCATGACCTAAGAAACGATGTCCTTCAGTTTGATTTCCAGCTTTAACATCTAAAATGCTAAATGGAATTACTTCGTTATCAAGTAAAGATACAATCCAACGAATTGGACGAACAAACTTAAAGTCGTAATCAGCCCACTTCATCATCGTTGGGAAATTCATTGCTTCAATTACACTCTTAATTTGAGGTAACAATTCAGTAACTGATTTACCCTTTACTTCTTTATGAACAAAAACGTATTCTGTTCCTTTTACTTCTTTAAAAGTAATATCGTCCGGAGTAACACCTTGTCCACGTGAGAATCCAATTGCAGCTTTAGTCCAATTGCCTTCATCATCGAGTGCAATCTTTTTGGCTGGTCCCTTAGCATCTTCTTCAACGTCAGGTTGTTGATCTGCTAATCCATTAATCCGAACTGTTAAACGACGGGGTGTTGAAAAACTATCGATAGAATCAAATGCTAACTTATTGTCTTTCAAGAAGTCGGTCACACGTTTTTTTAATTGGTTAATACTAGGAGTAACGATATGAGCGGGAATTTCTTCAATTCCAATCTCTAATAAATAATTATGTGTCATTATTTTGCCTCCTTAGTATTATTCTTCAATAGTGGGAATCCTAATTTTTCACGTTCTTCAACGAAAGCACGCGCAACCTTACGAGCCATATTTCTGATTCGTGATAAATAACCAGCACGTTCAGTTACTGAAACTGTGCCACGTGCATCTAACAAGTTAAAAGTGTGGCTACATTTGAGAATATAGTCATAAGCGGGATGAACTAATCCATTTTCAATTTGTTTATTAGCTTCTTTTTCAAAATTATCAAATTGCTTTTCTAACATTTCTTGATTTGATTCTTCAAATGAGTATTTAGAATGTTCAAATTCAGGCTGTTTGAAGATATCGCCATATGAAACGCCATTTCCCCATTCCAAATCAAAGACCGATTCAACATCTTGAATGTAAGATGATAGTCGTTCCAATCCATAAGTAACTTCACTAGTTACAGGACTAACTTCTAAACCACCAACTTGTTGGAAATAAGTAAACTGAGTGATTTCCATTCCGTCTAACCAAACTTCCCAACCAACACCGGCACAACCCATTGAAGGATTTTCCCAGTTGTCTTCTACAAATCGAATATCATGTTCTAAAGGATTGATTCCTAAGGCCTGTAAACTGCCAAGATACAATTCTTGAATATTCTCTGGAGATGGCTTCATTACAACTTGGAATTGATGATGTTGATAGAGACGGTTAGGGTTTTCACCATAACGTCCATCAGCTGGTCGTCTTGATGGTTCAACGTAAGCTGCATTCCATGGTTCAGGTCCAATGGCACGTAAGAATGTGTATGGACTCATTGTTCCGGCACCCTTTTCAGTATCATAAGCCTCCATTAACATACAACCTTGATCTGACCAGTACTTTTGAAGAGTTAAAATAATTTCTTGAACAGATAACTTTTTACTCATATTTTCCTCCCTAATTTGGACACAAAAAATCCCTACGTAGACTAAATCCACGTAGGGACGACATTTGAATCGCGGTTCCACCCTACTTCTAACAAATGTTAGCAGCTTGATTAACAATCTAGACTCCAAAATGCCACCCGCATAAATCCACTTTGGCTCACACTATCCCAAAGTCGCTGACTGGATCTTCTCCGGTTAATTTTTTCTCAGTCCATATTTAACTAAATAGAATACTAAGGTTTTTACAGAAGGATGTCAAATTGAATTTTTATCCCACTTTTTCATTTGATCAATAAAACTTCGACTTTTTAGCCGAATCCCAACTTGATTAGAATAGATTGAGTCGAGTAATTTCCAAATTTGTTGTTTCGTATCATTTGAAACAGAGATGGTACCAATCTGTTTCAAATTGACACCACTCAGTAAACGCACCGTCTGGGCAGCTTTAGTTGATAAGTGCCAGCGATGCTCATCTAATGCAAAGTGATTAGAACATAACATACCATCAAACTTATCTGAAAAGTCCATAGGTAAATCACTTCGACCGCACTCAACGCATTGATTCCAAACTGGTGAAACACCAAACGAAGGTAACAACTGCATCTGTACAATATCAGCAATCACCTCGGGATCAACACCACCATTGATTAGATCAAGTCCGGTTAGTACCTGATCAAACCAGACTTGAATCGGTTGATTATCCTCAAACGCAGCATCAATCAAGTTAAGAATGAGTGTCGCAAATGCGTTTAGTTCAATTATTTGAAAAATCTGCTCAAACTGTTGAACTTTTTTAGCTGCATTAATATAGGACAATCCATCATCTCGAACCAGTCCGGTATAGGTACCATGACTAAACGGTAAAATAGAAGAAGCCAACTGATAGTTGGCTTTCTTGGCATTTTTTAAAAAGAACATTTTTTTACCAAATTCTCTGGTAAAAATTTTAACTAATAAATCATTGTCGCGATGATTGCGTTCGAACATCACAATCCCCTGAAAATCAACATTAGCTTGAACCGTCATGGTTTAATAGTCATCCTTTCGATAACCGTAAGACTGAAGCATGCCTTGCTTATCACGCCATCCTTCAGACACTTTAACCCAAAGTTCAAGATAGACACGGTTTCCCAACAGATGCTCAATGTCGAGTCGCGCACGACTACCAATTTCTTTCAACATCTTGCCACCTTTACCGATGATAATCCCCTTTTGAGTTGGACGATCAACAATAATTGTAGCTTGAATATGAACCAAATCATTTTCATCGGACTTCATTGATTCAATCAAAACTGCAACAGAATGTGGAACTTCCTGACGAGTAAGTTGAAGTACCTTTTCACGAATTAATTCAGAAATAATAAAACGTTCTGGATGATCGGTAACTTGATCTTCAGGATAATATTGTGGTCCCTCTGGTAGCTCTTCTTTCAAGGAATTTAATAGCTCATTAACGTTATTTCCCTGCGTAGCGGAAATTGGAAAGACTTCTTTCCAGTCCAAAGCATCCTTGTATGATTCAACAACTTCAAAGACTTGATCAGGATGAATCAAATCAATCTTATTAATAACTAAATAAATTGGCTTATCTTTAATTTGCTTCAAACGATTGATGATGAAATCATCTCCAGCACCACGTCTTTGATCAGCATTAACCATGAACATAACAGCATCAACTTCATTTAATGATGACATGGCAGATTGAACCATATAATCACCTAACTTATTGTGAGCTTTATGAATACCTGGAGTATCAATAAAAACGATTTGTTCCTGGTCGGTTGTATAAATACCTTGGATTTTGTTACGAGTTGTTTGTGGAACATCACTCATAATGGCAATCTTTTCTCCAACCACGTAGTTCAAGAAAGTTGATTTACCAACATTTGGACGTCCAACAATTGCTATAAAACCTGAACGAAAAGCACTTTTGTCTTCCATAATTTATCCCATTTCTAAATAATTTTTGATCCAAAAACAATTAATCCGATGATTGCAGCAATAATTCCACTAGTTAGAACCCCACCAGCGGCAAGATCTTTAGCACGTTTTGCTAAAGGGTGATACTTACCCTCACAAGCTAAATTCACCAGCGTCTCAGCAACTGTGTTGAAAATTTCAGCAATTAATACAGCTCCAATACAGCCGATAATAATTGCCCATTCAACTACTGAAAGCTTGAATATTATTCCTAAAATCATCACAAATATTCCAATCAAAAGATGAAACCTAAAGTTACGTTCCGTCTTAAAAACTTCAACTAAACCTCTCAAGGCATGTTGAAAGGATTGAATATAAGAGTGATTCTTTGAAATCTGACGTTTATCTTTCGAGTCCATAAGCATGCATTATTTCCTTTTGTAAGGGGAACATCTTTTCTTGATCAGCCTTTTGCATGTGATCATATCCATTCAAATGAAGGAAACCATGAACACATAAAAATCCTAGTTCACGTTCATAGCTATGACCCAGAAATTCAGCTTGTTCAGCTACTTTATCAACTGAAATCATCAAATCACCAATATTATTGGGAATCTCTGCTGCCATTTCAGGATCCATGATTATATCTTCATCTTCATCATTTATTGCAAAACTGATTACATCAGTTGCCCGATCAACATTTCGATATTCACGATTAATTTTATGAATTTCATCATTATGCATAAGTGTAACCGATAATTCGGTATCATCAGCTAATTTTAGATAATTTCCAGCAAAATTTAAGATATTATTAACTAATTCTAAATGTTCTTTGGAAGCTTCCTCAGTATGATCAAAAACTTGAATATCCATTACTTACTTTCTCCATCATATGCCTGAACAATTTTAGCAACAACGGGATGACGAACAACATCATCTGCACTAAATTGAACAAAAGCAATTTTATTTATATCTTTTAAGATTTGTTGAGCTTCGGCTAAACCACTACGAACACCCTTAGGTAAATCGATCTGCGTAATATCACCATTAACAATCATTTTAGATCCAAATCCCAAACGGGTTAAGAACATTTTCATTTGGGGACTGGTTGTATTTTGAGCTTCATCTAGAATAACAAAAGCGTTGTCCAATGTACGTCCACGCATATATGCTAAAGGAGCGATTTCAATCACTTCACGGTCAAGTAACCGGGCTGTATGTTCTGCTCCGATAATTTGATACAAAGCATCATAAACAGGTCGCAAATATGGATCAACCTTTTCTTTTAAATCACCTGGAAGAAATCCAAGACTTTCACCAGCTTCGACAGCTGGACGAGTTAAAATAATTCGATCAACTTCACCCTTCTTCAAAGCCGAAATTGCCATAACCACAGCCAAGTATGTCTTACCAGTACCGGCTGGTCCAATTCCAAAAGTCAAATCATTATCTTTAACTGATTGAACATATTGACGTTGACCAAAGTTCTTAATTCGAACCGGTTTACCTTTGTTATCTCGAATCAATTCTTCAGAATATAAATCTGACAAATACTTAAGAGTGCCCTTATTAGCCATCTTCATAGCACTAACAAAATCTGGACTATTAAGTTGAATACCCTTTTTAACTAGTTCCAAAAGTGCACGCAAAATACTAATAGTCTTATCGACGTTATCTTTTTCACCTTGCACAGTAATCTTTTCACCGAAAGGTAAGATCTTAACATCCATACCCTCTTCAAGAATCGGAACAAATTTCTCCTGATTTCCTAGTAGTGAAATTTCTAAACTAGAGTTAGATAGAATAATTTGTCTTTCAAAAGTATTTTCTGCCAATTAAGTCGCTCCTAGCTTAAGTTTTCTTTTACAAGCTGATTAACTTTACCACCATCAGCTTTTCCTTTAATTTTAGGCATAAGGGCTCCCATAACTTTTCCAAAGTCAGCTTTGGAAGTTGCCCCTACCTCTTTAATTGTATCACTTACAATTTGTTTTACTTCATCATCACTTAGTTGTTGTGGCATGTACTTTGCAACAACCTTTAATTCAGCTTCCGTTTCTTGAACTAAATCATCACGGTTACCCTTTTTGAATTCTTCGAGTGACTCTTTACGTTGTTTGTTGGCACGTAAAACAACAGTATTTACTTCTTCATCAGTTAAATCATGACCCACTTTAACTTTTTCATTCATTAAATCAGCCTTAATCATACGAACTACATTTAATGTAAGTTTATCATGAGCCTTCATAGCTGTCTTCATATCTGCAACGATTTGATCTTGTACATTCATTTTAAAAATCCTCCATTTTTGAATACAAAAAAAGCCCCTGAAATTCAGGAGCGATCTTTTTAATTAGAAGCGACGCTTGTTTTTACGCTTGCGAGCTGCTTCTGACTTTAACTTACGTTTTACACTTGGTTTTTCGTAAAATTCCCGTTTACGGTATTCTTGTAAAGTACCTGACTTAGAAACGGTACGTTTAAAGCGCCGAAGAGCGTCATCAAGTGACTCGTTTTTACGAACGACTGTTTTTGACATATTTAATTCCCTCCCTCCGAGCTTTAATATCACATTGTACTTGGTACTGATGTTCTAAACCATTATATCTAATCCAGATTGTACCGTCAATAATAAATATCTAAAAATTAAAATAAACACTTAGTAATTTTAGAAACCGTTTTCACAAGAACGATATTTATGCTAAACTCAATGTATATAAAGAAAGATAGAGGTAATTATTATGGCCGATCAAGAATACAAAGTGTTTATTATCTCAGATTCAGTTGGTGATACTGGCGATCAAGTTGCTCGTGCCGCCGCTGCACAATTCCCAGACGCAACCCTCCACTTCTCAAAATATCCATTCACTCAAACTCAATCGTTGTTAGATGGAATTTTGAAAAAGGCTCACCGTGAACATGCGCTTGTTTTCTCCACTTTTGTTAATAGCGAATTGAACCAATTTGCAGCTCAAATTTGTAAGAAAAATGAAATTCAGTACTATGATATCTTAACACCTGCATTAAATATTTTCGAAAATGCAACTGGTTTAGAGCCAGCTAACAAACCTGGACGTCGTCATTCACTAAACGACAACTACTTTGATAAAATTGCTGCAATGGAATTTGCAGTTACCTATGATGATGGTAAGGATCCTGCTGGGTTCTTAAAAGCCGACATTGTGCTCTTAGGTGTATCACGAACATCAAAGACTCCTCTATCACTATACTTAGCAAACAAGGGCTATAAGGTGGCAAATTTACCACTAGTACCCCAAGCTTCGATTCCAGATGAAATTTGGAAGGTTGACCACAACAAAATCTTTGGGTTAACAACTACAACCGAAGTTTTGAATGGAATTCGTCGCCAACGTATGATTTCATACGGGTTAAATCCAGATTCAAGTTACTCTAATTCTGATAGCATCAAAACAGAACTTAAATTTGCGGATGATCTATTTAAAAAAGTTGGCTGTTTAGTAATCAATACTGCAAACAAGTCAATTGAAGAAACAGCAACAATCATTATGGAAAGTCTTGAGGACGATCCACAATAAAATCAAAATACCGGTAGCATCCCCGCTTTGGTGGAAATGCTACCGGTATTTTTTTATTTTAATAAGTCCTCTTTTAATTCAGGATTGAACTTACCACTTCGAATCATTGCAATTTCATCTTTATAAGGTGAAATCTTTTTGCCATCATCATTTTTCAACCATGGAGTTTCTAAAATAATCGGAATATTCTTAAAACGTGAATCATCAGCCACTTTATACAAAGTATCAAAGCCTAGGGTTCCAAAACCGATATTTTCGTGTCGATCCTTATGGCTTCCTAACTCGTTTTTAGAATCATTTAAATGAATTACACCGATGCGATCTAATCCAACAATCTGATCAAACTCCTTCAAAACATCTTCATAATGATTTTTCAAATCATAGCCTGCATCATTAACGTGACATGTGTCAAAACATACTGACAACTTATCATCTAAATCAACCTGATCAATAATAGCTTTAACTTGTTCAAAAGTTCTTGAAACCTCTGTCCCCTTGCCAGCCATCGTCTCTAGAGCAATATGCACATTTTGCTTTTCATTAAGAATTTCATTGAGACCTTTAGCAATTTGAGCAATCGCAGCATCATCGCCAGCACCGACATGTGCCCCCGGATGCAACACAATTTGTTCAGCATCCAATGCATCAGCCCGTTCTACTTCTTGCTTTAAGAAATCAATTGCAAATTGAAAACTCTCTGGTTTGAAAGTATTACCGAGATTGACAATATAAGGGGCATGCACAACCACATGACCAATATTATGTTCCTTCATAAGCTTCTGACCAGCAGGAATATTTAACTCGTCAATCGCCTTCCGTCTTGTGTTCTGAGGCGCACCAGTATAAATCATCAAACTGTCTGCCTTATTGTCAATCGCAATTTGGACAGACCCTTCAAACATTTTTTTACCGCTCATACTAACGTGAGAACCAATAATCATTTTGCATCTTCCCCCAATCCAATCCGTTTTAATACTTGTCTACTTGCCGTTCCATTTTCCCAACTAGCAAATTTCGCTCTAAAGCGTTCCATTCTTTGTAAGTCCACAATTTTAAAACCATTTTCAACAACTGTATTAATTTGTTTCAATAATTCAGATTCCTTTGTTACATAGTCAGATGGTAGTTCTGTGAAGTAATCAAAGTAGAATCCTCGTAACTGATCCCGATAGTGTTCTAAGTCATAGGCATAAAATAAAATGGGACGGTTTAAAATAGCGTAGTCAAACATCACTGAAGAATAATCGGTAATCATTGCATCACTAATTTCGTATAATTGATTAATATCCGTCTGAGCATCAACTAACACCCTACCGTTAAATTCACTCACATCAATCTGATCAGCTATCAAGTAATGTGGACGAATGAGTAAAACCACATCTTCCGGTAGTTGCTCTACTAAATTATTAATATTAAAAGGCATTTGGAAGTGATACTTTCCGGTACTAATTGCGTCATCTTCACGCCAAGTCGGAGCGTACATAATAAAACGCTTTTCATCGTACTTGGAACCAAATAGTTGTTTGACTATTTCAGTACGTTTACTTTGATTATTGTTTTGAACAAGGAAGTCATTCCGTGGATAACCCGTTTCGAGGAATGATCCATGATAATCAAACGCACTTTCAAAAATATCTTTAGAATATTGATTTGGGGCAATCAAGTAATCCCATCGATGAGCTTCACTTTTAAATTCGGTTTTATAGTCTTTAGCACTTTGACCAGGTATCTCGACCTCGTCCATGTCAAGCGCCAAATGTTTTAACGGAGTTCCATGCCAAGTTTGAACGTATTTTGTTTTAGCATTCTTTTTCCACCAGGTCGGCATTCTAGAATTAAAGATCCAGTAGTTAGCCGTTGCTGAAAGCCAAATCCATTTTAAAGACCAACGTTTGACGAAGTTGATTGATGGATATGTGGTTTGAAGTTGATTAATTACTGAGCCCTTCGCACCCCAAAATAATTTACCGTTTAGATTCGGATTAGAATTAATTAGCTCTTCATAAATTGCACGTGGATTATCAGTAAATCCATTACCATTGAAACTTTCAAAGAGCGTCTGATCTTCTTGCACTGGAAAATGAATCAAAATATTATTAACTAAAATTAATCCATGTCTAGCAACTAATTTTAGAGACTGCGTAATTTTTGACATCGTTATTCTCCATCTATTATCTTAATAGCTCGGTTCGTGGCCTTGCCATCATTTTTAGTATTCCATCTTTGATTTAACTTTTGTAGAGTTTTTTTGGACTGCTTCAAATTGACTAATTCATCATTTAACTTTTCAATATTAAAAACTAAATCAGTATGAAAATCTTCCAAAAAGTCCGCTTGTAAACCAACTTGTTGTTCAAATTCATTTAAATCATACGTAAAGAAAATAACTGATTGTGCTGATTCTAATAGACTGTAATCAAATGCTATTGAAGAATAATCCGTAATTAACGTATCTGCAACCACCAACAAGGCTTCCGTTGAGATACTCTGTGGAATTCCAATCACTTTACCTTGAGAGTCATTAATAATCTTTTGTTCGAGCGCTTTTAAATGTGGATGCAATCTCAAAATCAAAACCGTGTCGTCTGGAATTTGAAGTTTATTCCAGTCTTTCGGAAGTTTAAAACTAACATCCTTACGATATGTTGGAGCATACAAAATAACTCTCTTACTTAGTAAGCCTGGGACTTTGTGCTCGATTTGAGTTAAAGTGCTTTGAATCCAATTACTATTTAAGAATTTATCACTACGTGGATATCCGATTTCAGCAATTCTATTAGATGGAATGTGCCAACTGTGTTCAAAGACCTTAGCCATTGCATCTGAGCCAACAATAAATTGATCAAAACTATCGTAGACTTTTTGAAATCTTTTTTGATCGGCACTGGTCCTTTGATATGTATTCGGATCTTCCCAACCAAACGATTTGATGGCGCCATTAGCATGCCAAATCTGAACGAATTTTTGATCAGTACCTTTCTTAATTCCAGCCAAAAAGGCAAAGTAGTTGTCAAAGAAAATTGTTTTTGTTTGATTGACTAGTTTAACAACTTGAAATAAATTGCGACTATTAAACACTTGAATGTGCTTAATTCGTTTTTGCTGTACTAATTTATGAACCTGGTTCGCAAACTGTGGCTCGAAAAACAAGATGAAATTATCAGTGCCAACCGACTGAGCCAGTTTTAAAATAAACTCTTGGTTTCCGGCAAAGCTCATAAAGTATCCTAATTTGAACTTATTTTCACTTTTGCTAAACCGACTCACTAATCGAACTAACCAAATATATAATTCTTTCAAACTAAATACTCCTCATTACAAAGTAGGTTCGTAGAAATGACCCAATATCTTGATCGTATCCGTGATACTTACGAACGCTTTTGGATCGGCCACTTTCATTGCCATTTCCAATTCAGGCATTTCATATCTCGAAATAATGGTAAATAAGATTGTCTTTTCATTATGGTTATATGCCCCTTCAGCTCCGTGGACAATGGTAATTCCACGTCTGATGTTATTCTGGACACTGTCAATTACACTCTTCGGACGATCAGTAATAATCATAACCTGCATTTTTTGTTGTCGTGTATACGTCATATCCATAACACGAGCATTAACGATTAAACCAATTGTTGAATAGAAAGCATATGGCCAACCATATAAGAAACCAGCAGCGACAACAATAAAGATATTAAAAGCAATATTGATGGAACCAATACTGCGTCCAGTTCTTCTAAGAATTGTAATTCCTAAAATATCCAGTCCACCAGTTGAAATTCCGTTTTTAAGAGCTAATCCGGTTCCGTATCCATTAACTGCCCCACCAAAGATTGCGCAAATAATTGGGTCAGTCGATAACGTGATGGGATGCAAAACCTTGATCATAATACTTGCTAAACCAACCGAAAGGATTGTAAACACTGTAAAACGATGTCCAATTGATTTCCATGCTAATAGAAACAACGGAACGTTTAACGAAAATAACATCAAAGCAACTGAAACGGTTACTCCAAAATAGCGACCAGCAACCGTTGATACAACCTGTGCCAATCCAGTAATACCTGATGCGTAAATCTTACCTGGGGTCCAAAAAAAGTTCATCGCAATTGAAACTAAAATTGCGTACATAAAGGCTGTTGAAGCCCTTGCTGCATATTGATGTCGTTTGGCGATTTTTTTAAACTGCCGATCCATTTATTTATTCTCTTCTTTCACTTCTATGATATCTATTACTATAACATTTTAAGCTAATTTCAAGCGGTAACACGCAAAAAAAGATTGGAATAAATCCAATCTTTTATTTATCTTCAGATTTAGTTGTTTCTAAGTAAAGTTCTTCCAATTGAGCATCTGAAACTTTTGTTGGTGCTTCAGTCATTGGTTCTGAAGCCTTAGAGTTCTTTGGAAAGGCAATAACATCACGAATGTTATCACGTTTAGCTAAGAGACGAACAAAACGATCCAAACCGATTGCTAATCCGCCAAGTGGTGGGAATCCATAATCCATAGCGTCTAACAAGAAACCAAATTGAGCATGAGCTTTTTCTGGTGTAAATCCGAGGGCCTTAAGCATCTTCTCTTGGATTTCCTTATTGTGAATACGGATTGAACCACCACCAAGTTCGAGACCATTTAAAATAATATCGTAACTTTGTGCATGAGCTTTATGAGGATCTTCACCATCATTTAGATAATGAACATCTTCTTCATTTGGCATTGTAAATGGATGATGAGCAGCAACCCATTGTTGATCCCCTTCGTTGTAATCGAATAGTGGCCAGTCAACAACCCAAAGGAAGGCAAACTCTGATTCATCGATTAAGTTTAGTTCATTTGCAATTGCAACACGAAGATATCCAAGCGTATCAGCAACAACCTTCTTACGATCAGCAACGAACAATAACAAATCTCCAACTTTAGCACCGGCAGCAGCCATGATAGCTTCTTCCTTGGATTCATCAAAGAACTTAGCGATTGGACCAGTAAATCCATCATCAGTAATCTTCAACCAAGCAAGTCCCTTAGCGCCGAAGCGTTCAACATGTTTACCCATCTTGTCGATATCTTTACGAGAATACTTTTCGGCTCCATCAGGAACTGCAATAGTCTTAACTTGACCGCCATTAGCTACAGCACCACTAAAGACTTTGAAGTCAGAATCTTTAACAATTTCACTGATATCTTTAAGTTCCATACCAAAGCGAACATCAGGTTGATCTGTACCAAAACGACTCATTGATTCATTCCATGAGATTCGGTTAAATGGCAATTTAACTTCAATACCAAGTGCGTCTTTCATAACACGAGCTATTAAACCTTCAGTTAAGTCTTGGATTTCTTCTGCATCTAAGAAACTAGTTTCCAAGTCAATTTGAGTAAATTCAGGTTGACGGTCTCCACGTAAATCTTCATCTCTAAAACAACGAGCAATTTGGTAATAACGGTCAAATCCAGCACCCATCAATAACTGTTTAAATAATTGAGGTGATTGTGGCAAAGCGTAAAAATGTCCTGGATAAACACGTGAAGGAACTAAATAGTCACGAGCTCCTTCTGGTGTTGATTTAGTTAAATTAGGTGTTTCAATATCTAGAAAACCATTTTCATCTAAATAACTGTGAACCGATTGTGTAATTCGATTACGCATGATTAATGCTTTTTGCATTTCAGGACGACGTAAATCTAAGTAACGGTATTTCATCTTCAATTCATCAGAAGCATCAACGTTATCTTCAATACTGAACGGAGTTGTTTTAGCAGTATTCAAAATAGTTGCTTGATGAACTTCAACTTCGATTTGGCCTGTCTTCATCTTAGGATTAACATCTTTGTCTTTTCTTTGAACAACTTTACCAGTAATCTCTAAAACAAATTCACTTCGTAATTGGTTAGCAACTTCCAAAGCTTCACTTGAAAATTCATTACTAAATACTAGTTGAACAATTCCTTCGCGGTCACGCAAATCGATAAAGATTAATTGCCCGAGATTACGACGTTTTTGAACCCATCCTTTGAGTGTTACTTCTTGGTCTAAATATTGTTGGTCTACTAAACCGGCATATGTTGTTCGTTTCATGATTATTCCTCCGTTAATGATTTAATTTCTTGTTCTAAATTGTCATTCTTAATAACTTTTTCAACGCCAGTTTCCATATTCTTAAAGTTAACAGTACCTTGTTCCAACTCACTCTCACCTAGAGTTAAAACATATTTAGCATGATACTTATCTGCTGACTTAAACTGACCCTTTGGTTTACGATCTAAATAATCTTGGTCGGCACGATAGTTAAATGAGCGTAAATCCTGAACCAATTTAAATGCTGCGTTTTTAACTTTGTTGCCAATGGCAACTACATAAAAATCGAGGTCATTTTTCTGTAACTCATCTTTTAACTCTTGATTCAATATAAGTAGAAGTCGTTCGACACCTAAGCCAAATCCCATTCCTGAACACTCAGGTCCACCTAATTCTTCTACTAAGCCATTGTAGCGACCACCAGCACAAATTGTAACGTCCCCATGACCTAACGCTTTGTTGTTGACCATGATTTCAAAAATTGTGTGATTATAATAATCTAAACCACGGACCATATTTGAATCAATCACAAAGTCGATTCCAAGTTGGTCAAGAGTTTCTTTAACAACATCAAAATGTTCTTTTGCAGTTGGTGTAAGAAAATCTAAGATAGATGGTGCATCTTCAACAAGTTTTTGATCATTTGCATCTTTACTATCAAGAACACGCAATGGGTTTTTGTGCAAACGTTCTTTAGAATCTTCACTTAATTCATCAAAATGTGGTTCTAAGTAATCAATTAGAGCCTGACGATAATTTTTACGTGTATCTAAATCACCTAAACTATTAATAACCAGTTTAGTACCATCAACTTTGAGCCGGTGTAAGAAATCAATGGCCATTGCAATCGTTTCAACGTCAATTCGTGGACTATCACTACCAAATGCTTCCACACCGATCTGATGAAATTCTCTTAGTCGACCTGATTGAGGACGTTCGTAACGGAACATTGGTCCCATATAGTATTGTTTAACTGGCTTAGCATGTTCTGGTCCATATAATTTATTCTCTACAAATGAGCGAACCACTCCAGCTGTACCTTCGGGACGAAGTGCAATGTGACGATCACCCTTATCGTGAAAATCATACATCTCTTTAGTTACAATATCAGATGTATCCCCGGCACTGCGTGAGAATACCTCAAAGTTTTCAAAAATTGGTGTTCGAACTTCGGAATAATTATACAGTTTAAAAGTTTCTCGAGCTGTCTGTTCTACAAACTGCCATTCATTTGAAAATGGTGGAATTATATCAGCTGTTCCCTTTGGTTTTTGGTATTTCATTTCTCTTTCACCTCATTTTAAATTAAAAAGCGCCCTTGAATTAACAAGGGCGCTTTGCGCGGTACCACCTTAAAGTTTAACTTTAATCGTTTTATTAACGGGGGCCATCCCCAACCTAGAACTTGTCTTTCAAACGCAATGTGTTGTTCGCTCTCAGCCCTCGAACTTTCTGTATACATCACGACGTCTTACTCTAATTCATCATCGGTTATATTAACTTATAATCTAGACTACTAGACAATCCTTAAAAAATCAAGATTATCATAACAGAAATGTTGTAGCTTGCTAAAGTTTGTTATAATGCTTTGTAGTAAAGTAAAGGACACATAAAATGAATCCAGATATAATTTTAAACTACATTAAAAGAAATTTAATTCAGCTAGTAATCGGATTAGCCTTTTTTATCCTCACATTTATCATTATCCAACCGCTTTTCAAAGCCAAGCAAGTAATTATTGGTTTGGATCAGACTGTGGTTCGAACCAGTAACAACCGCTTTGCCGGTAAGTTAGGAACCCTCGATCAAGGAAAGAAAGTTAGTGTTCTATCCGAAAATAACGATTGGTATCGTATTCGCTACGGTAAACAAGCAATTGGTTGGATTCCTGCCTGGAATACTGGTCGTGGTTTTCAAAAGGGGCAAGTTGCTTCCAAACTTTCAGAATCAACAATTGTAATTGATCCCGGCCATGGTGGCAATGATTCCGGAGCTCTAGCTATTAATCCAAAGAATCAAGAAAAAGTTTATACGCTAAGGACTTCTAGAGTCATCGAAAAGCATTTACAACAAGCAGGTGCTAAAGTCATCATGACCCGCGACAAGGATGTCTTCGTTGACTTAGCTCCCAGACCTAAAATGGCTAATGATTTAAAAGCAGATGCCTTTATTAGCATTCACTATGATTCAGCCGCTAACAATAATGATGGAACTGGCGATACAACCTATTACTATCATAAGAACAATGGCTCTCTTCAATTAGCAAAAGATATTAACCAAGAAATTGTTAACAATGTTCCGCTTTATAATCGTGGTGTCGACTTTGGTGATTACGAAGTTCTGCGTGATAATAAACGGCCAGCTATTTTAATTGAAGGTGGATACATCAACACTAAGAAAGATTTCAAAGAATTATCTAGCTCCGATTATCCAACCAAGGTTGCTAATTCCGTTACAATTGGTTTAAAAACGTTCCTCAATCGTTAATCAATTATATTCAATAGTTCATCAAAAACTGTAATACTAAAATCTGGATTGCTTGTTGGATCAATTAAATGATCTGGATCAAATAACACACCTCGTATTCCAGCATTATGAGCGACCTCAATGTCAAGATTTCGATCTCCGACCATTAGGGTCGTTTTTTTATTGAGATTATATTTATTGATTAAATATGACATAGAGGCTGGATCAGGTTTACGGGGAAATTTCATCTTACTAGTCACCATTTCAGTAAATAGGTCTTCAAGATGATTTTTGTCTAAAATATCTTGCGACATTTGATCACGATGCGTCAGTAAAAAGTTCTTTCTACCCTGCTGAATAACCTTCTCAAGAACTTCTGGTACACCACTAAATGGTTTGCTATCAATCGCAATTACATTTTGTGATTCATCGTAGTATTTTCGAAAATCAATTGGATCAATGCTATTTTTTGATGTATATTCCTTGATTGCATATCCTAACGAATGTTGACGCATTTGATGATAAATAACCGTTAGATCTGGTACTAGCTCAAATTTAGTGGCTGCCACTTTAAAAGACTCCACCATCGATGGATAAGTATCAAATAAAGTACCGTCGAAATCAAAAATTAAATCCATTTGTAAACTCCTCCAACAAAAAAAAGACCAAGTAAAGCCAATGCTTTTACCAGGTCCCTGAATTTCTAAGCTTTATAAAAATAATTATTCTCTTTGCTTTGAATCTAAAATAATTGTAACAGGCCCATCATTCTCCAACTCAACCTGCATATCGGCACCAAATTCGCCAGTTTCCACTTTAAGTCCAGAATCGATTAACATGTTATTGAATTCTTCGTAGAGCTTCATAGCATGTTCGGAATCACCAGCATTTGTAAAACTAGGCCGATTTCCCTTTTTAGTTGAAGCAAAAAGTGTGAACTGAGAAACAGACAAAATTTGACCATTAGTTTGTTGAATATTAAGATTCATCTTGCCATTCTCATCCGTAAAAATACGCATATTGACAATTTTATGAACTGTATATTCTAAATCCTCACGTTCATCCTCATCATTAAACGCAACTAATAACAAGAAGCCATGGTCAATTTTTCCAACAATATTAGAATCTATTGATACTTGAGCCTGCTTTGTACGTTGGAGTACTACTCGCATTCATTCCACCTCTTAGTGTGTCGGACGTTTGATAACATAAACATCTTTCACATTTTTAAGAGTATCCATAATCCGTTCAAGATGCATTAAATTATGGACACCTATCGTCAAACTGATAATAACCATTCGATTGTGGTCAATCTTTCCGTTAATCGATGATAAATTCTTAGTTTGGTTATTTACTGACTTCAAAACATCATTTAATAATCCGTTTCGATTGTATCCTTGAACCTCTAAATCAGCTGAATAAACTTCATGTTCATCATTAACATCTTCCCAGTGGACATCAATGATTCGTTCACCCTGTTCTTCGGCATGTTTAACATTAGGACAGTCAGTTCGATGAACAGAAACACCACGGCCCTTTGTAATATAACCCACAATTGGATCACCGGGAACTGGACTACAACAGTGACTTAAACGAACTAATAAGTTCTCGGCACCGTCAATCAAGACACCATTGGAACTATTTTTCTTCTTTTTCTTTTGCTCAGTTTTATTATCGTTAGAAATTGTTTGGTGTTCTTCCAAAAGATCCTTTTCTTGTTGACGCTGTCGTTCCTCTTCACGTTGAGAACGAACATCGTCAGTTAATCGATTAGAAACACCAACAGGTGCCATATCACCAAAACCAACAGCTGCATATAAATCATCGATTTGAGAATAATTCATATTAACAGCAACTTTTTTAACTTTTTCATCAGTCATTACATCTGCAGGATTGAATCCCATTTGACGTAGTTGATGTTCAATTAATTCGCGTCCTTTAAGGACATTTTCATCATGATCTTCATGACGGAAGAATTGTTTGATTTTATTGCGTGCTCGTCTGGTCGATACTAAGTTAATCCAATCACGACTAGGACCCAACGAACTGCTGGAAGTGAGAATATCGACAATATCACCATTTTTAATGGCATAGTCTAAAGGAACAATTTTACCATTTACTTTAGCGCCGGTTGTCTTATTACCAACTTCGGTATGAATCGTATAGGCCATATCAAGTGGTCCAGCACCCTTAGGAAGCTCGAATACATCACCTTTAGGCGTAAATGCATAGACACGATCACCAAATAAATCGCCCTTAACACCTTCCATAAAGTCAGCAGCATCGCTACTTTCATTCTGCAATTCGACAATTTCCTTAAACCAGTTAAGCTTATCGCCAGTATTGGTTTCTTTAACCTGATCCTTTTGTCCTTCTTTATAAGCCCAGTGAGCTGCAACACCATATTCAGCAACCCGATGCATTTCTTCAGTTCGAATCTGAATTTCTAATGGTTTACCTTCTGGGCCCACGACGGTGGTGTGCAAAGACTGATACATGTTGGCCTTTGGCATGGCAATGTAGTCTTTAAAACGTCCGGGCATTGGTTTCCATTTGGTATGAATAGCACCTAATACAGCGTAACAATCCCTGATAGATTGAGTAATAACTCGAATAGCTAGTAAATCATAAATTTGGCTAAATTGTTTGTGCTGATCAACCATTTTACGATAAACAGAATAGATATGTTTTGGACGTCCATAAATATCAGTTCCTGTTAAATTGAGATCTTGAATAGCACCCTGAATTTCACCAATGGCTTCACTGATATACTCTTCACGTTGAGTTCTTCTAGAATTCATTAAGTGAACAATTCGATAGTACTGTTGTGGGTTTAAATATCTCAGTGAAATATCTTCTAGTTCCCACTTGATGGTACTAATACCTAATCGTTCAGCCAACGGAGCGTAAATTTCCAAAGTTTCATTAGAAATACGACGTTGTTTGTCTGGTCGTAGGTGTTGTAAGGTGCGCATGTTATGCAAACGATCAGCCAACTTAACAATGATTACACGGATATCGTGCGACATAGCTAATAACAGCTTACGGTGATTTTCAGCAAGCTGTTCTTGATTAGACTTATATTTAATTTTACTAATCTTAGAAACACCATCAACAATGACAGCAACATCTTTACCAAATAATTCTTCGATATCACCTAATGTGATTAAAGTGTCTTCAACGGTATCATGCAAAAAACCAGCGGCAACCGTTTCAGGATCCATTTTTAAATTAGCTAAAATCCCAGCTACTTGAATGGGATGCATAATATATGGTTCGCCTGATTGTCGATACTGCTCCTTGTGAACATATGCAGCAAAATCGCAAGCCTTTTGAACAAAGGCCACGTGAGTGTCATTCATATATTCTTCGCACATATTCATTACATCTGTGGCAGTTAAAACTTTCTCTTTTGACATAATCTCACCTACTTTAAGATACAAGAAAAGCACGAAATCAATAGACAACGTGCTTCTTACGTTTAATTTAGTATACTTTTGATTGGCCTAAAATGCAATAACAACGCTATTTAAAGGCGCTAAATTAGAAAACTATTTACTCTTTAACCATACTGTAAGAAAGGAATTCAATACAGAAATAGATTAAAGCAAAATAATATGAATAACGAGGTAACAACAGAAATGCCCCTACTAAGAAAGTTAGTGGAAAAACAAATAGCATAAACCACTTTAACTGACTGGTCTTAATTAGATTACCTACCACAAAACTAACTGCAATATTCAACACAATTAAAAACCACATATCAATAAATACTGATGGTGTCCGACAGATTTTCAAAATAAACGGTAGCAAAACTCCTATTAAGATTGAAAAAATCCAATAACGCCAGTGTGAATCATTCATTAATATTCGAACTCTATTCATTGTACAAATCTCCTATTTACTTTCTAATTCTAAAGAATACGAGATTGCAGACAATAAGTAAAGAGGTGCTGTCTCCGCTCGCATTATTCGTGGTCCTAAACCAGCTAATTCAAATCCATTATCAGTGAGTTGTTCAATTTCCTCTGGTGCAATACCACCTTCTGGTCCAAAAAGAGCAATTAGACTACCAGACATGTTTTGTTTAGCTTGATTCAATAGTTGAACTAACTTAGCAGTTTCATTCTGTTTAGCAGATTCTTCATATGCCACTAATTTGATAGCATTATTAGTTTTCAAAATATCAGTAAAGGTTAAATACTCAATTGTTGGAATAACCTGACGATGAGATTGTTCAGCAGCACCTTGCGCAATTTTATTTAAACGTTGAATCTTTTTATCAATATTTTTTCCTTGCCAATGAACAACTGAATATTTACTTTCAAAGAAAACAATTTTTTTTGCACCGAGTTCCGTAGCTTTTTTGACAATAAATTCGCTTTTTGAGCCCTTGGATAGTCCACAGGCAATCGTGACATCGATTGGTAATTCAACTGATTTAGTAATATCAGCTTCAATCTTAATGTGGTTTAAATCATCTGATAAAACTGCAATGTATACCTTCTGAGATATATCGACTACTTCAATTTCCGTTCCAGCTTGTGCCCGTAAAACTCTAACCAAATGATTTTGGTCGGTTTCTGAAAGTGAAGTTATATCATCCTGATGGACTGCGGTTTTTAAGAAATATCTTTGCATAATAATCCCTAATCATCTACTCGATTGGTTGCAATGACTCCGCGCCATTCACCAAACTGTAAAATCTCTTCAATTTTAAAATGTTCTTTTTCTAGTGCCGCTAAAACCACTGGAAGTTTATCATCAATAATACCCGAAGTGATAAAGTATCCATTTTCATTTAATAGCTGAGCAGCTTGTGGTACCAATGGCACAATAATATCAGCCAAAATATTTGCTACAATTAAATCAACTTTTTTAGTTTTGTTCTCTAATAAGTTATTGGCAGAAACCTTGATATCCTTTGCGATGGGATTCAAGTCTAAATTCTCTTCAGCAGCTTTTACTGCAATATCGTCTAAATCGAATGCTTCTATATCACCAACTCCTAAATGCTTAGCGGCAATACTTAATACACCAGATCCAGTTCCAACATCGTACATACTTTCGCCACCACGAACAACCATTTCAAGTCCTTGTAAACATAAACGAGTTGTAGGATGGGTTCCAGTACCAAATGCCATTCCGGGGTCTAAGCGAATTACATGTTCTGATTCTTGAGTGGGTTTATATTCATCCCAACTAGGTGTAACCGTCAGATAACGTGTAATCCGTACTGGATGATAGTATTTTTTCCAAGCAGTTGCCCAATCATCGTCTTTAACTGCTAAAGTGGTGATTTCATTTTTACCAGCATCAATACCAAAACTTGATAACTGATCTAATTTAGATTTCAAAGTTGTTAATATTGGCTTTAAATCTGTTGTTTCTGGATAGTATGCTGAAACCATTGCTCCTTCAGTGATATGAGGAATATCCTTTAGTTCATACAGTTCTCCAAATCCAGTTGTTTGGTAATTTTCGTAATCAAGTGCATCATCGATTTTAACCCCAATCGCACCTAATTCTTCAAACATACTACTAACCGCCTCAACGGCCTCATTAGTGGTATTAACGTTAACTTCTGTCCATTTCAAAATTGCTTACCTCTTTAAAATATAATACTTATATCATACCTTATTTGGTCATAAATTTCTGAATTCTATTTTTCACTTGCGGCGAGATCTGGAAGAACCAAGTTCATCACAATCCCTAAAACTGTTGCAACTGCTAATCCTGAAAAACTTAGAGTACTGATATTTAGACTCGCATTTCCAATTCCAATGACCAAAATTGATGAAGCAATCATCAGATTTCGTTTTTTATTAAAATCGATTTGATTATCAATCAGAATTCGTAACCCGTTGGCTGCAATGGTTCCAAAAAGAAGGAAACTAATTCCACCAATAACTGGACTTGGAATACTTTGAATCAAAGCACTGAGTTTACCAATAAAACTGAACACAATCGCACTAATTGCGGCTCCGCCCAGAACATAGACACTGTGAACCTTAGTAACAGCCAGCACCCCAATGTTTTCACCATAACTAGTAACAGGTGGTCCGCCAATAATACCAGCGACCATTGAAGCTAAACCATCACCAGATAATGTTCGATGTAAACCAGGATCTTTAAAGAAATTTCGTTTAGTCAATGTATTTAAAACCATAATGTGACCGGTATGCTCTGTCATCGTTACAAATGCTAACGGTGCCATACTAAGTACTGCACCTAAATCAAATTTCCACTTATAAGTTACAAAAGGAATTTCAAAGTATGGTATTTGGAGCCATTTTGCATTTTGAACTGGAGTTAAATCTACAACTCCAAATGCGAGTGCAATTATATATCCAACAATTAATCCTAATAAAATTGGTATCAAGCCGATAAAACCCTTCAAGTACATATTGAAACCAATTGTGACAAGTAGAGTTAGAAGTGCAATGGCAAAGAATTTCAAATCATAAACACTTTTAGTTGCTGTAAGCTGACGCATCGTTGCGTCCTTTGCTGCTGTACCAGCTAGTGATAAACCAATTACCATGACGATTGGCCCTACAACAATTGGTGGTAATATTTTATCCAACCAGTCTGATCCAAAATGACTAATGATTAGAGCAACAATTAGATAAACTACACCAACCGAAATTGTACCCTGTGCAATTCCTGGATAACCGGTAGTTTTCATGAGGGCCATCATTGGTACAATAAATGCAAAACTAGAACCCATGTATGCTGGTATTTTAGCTTGAGTAATTAATATGTATAACAGTGTACCAACACCAGAACTAAAAAGAGCAATTCCAGGATTCAATCCCACTAAAATTGGAACCAAAACTGTCGAACCAAACATTGCAAACATGTGTTGAATAGAAAGTCCAAATAGTTGCCATGTTTTGGGACGATCATGAATGTCTAAAACTGCGTCTTCATTCCTAAATCCTTTTTGCTTTGCCATAAACTACATCCTCCTCAAAATAAAAAGTCTCCTAGCCAGTTATTGGTCAGGAGACTTCACGTTTAATTTAAATTATAGTTATAGCCATGGACATAATTTATATTAAAAGCTGCCTTCTGGCCTCACTGGACCAAATTAAGGATCATCTTGATTAATACAATACGTTATCAATTCTTATTCGTCAAGTTCAAAGGTACAAAAAAAGAGCCGAAGCTCTATTTTTATAATTATTCAGCACTCTTAGCTTTCTTAGCATGGTGCTTTTTACGACGACGAATTAACTTCTCACCATTTTCAGATGACATGTGTCGTTTAAGATAACTAACTAAGTCACTTTCTCTTCTAAAAATACGAGGATGTTTTTGTTTGTGAAGTCGTAAATCAATCTCGTTGATTTTAATACGACCTGTCCAGGTATGAGAGTATTTAATAATAACTCGATTATTTAGCTCTTCTTTACCAAACTTAAAAACATACACGTTTTCTGGCGTCATTAAGGGTTGAATATATTTCTTTTCATATTGAAGCTTATTGCTTCTTAAAAACTGTTTTGTTCGGTTTAAAATTTATCTTCACCTCACTGCATTATATTACTCAAACCGCTTCTGATAATTAACCATTGTAGACTACTGTCATATAAAAGTAAAATGTTCCAATCGATTTTTGTAAAATAATTTCCCAATTTGATGGGAATTATGATAGAAAATTATCAGCCAATAACTGTAGTAACAAACTACTGTCACTTTTAAATCCTACTTAGGGTTGGCAAATGGTTGGCAAATCACCGTTTATGTCTGTTGGACGTTTTCAGGAATGCCTATTTACCGCCTTTTCCCTCGGTATCAGTTTGTAAAACTGACATGAAGGCTTCTTGTGGCACTTCCACCTTGCCAACAGCTTTCATACGTTTTTTACCACGCTTTTGTTTATCCAACAATTTAGCGCGACGGTCTGGATCACCAGTATGAATTTTTGATGTAACATCTTTACGATAAGCTTTGATATTAGTACGAGCGATAATCTTATTACCGATTGCAGCCTGAACTGGAATTTCAAAGTTACGTCTAGGGATGATATTCTTCAAGTTAGCAGTAATTTCATTCCCACGTTGCTGTGCAAAATCACGATGAGCAATGAAACTTAAAGCATCCACTTTATCGCCATTCAATAGAATATCAATCTTAACTAGGTCACTAACTTTGTAATCTTCGATTTCATAATCCAATGAGGCATAACCTCTTGTACTTGATTTCAGTTTATCAAAGAAGTCAAAAATAATTTCTGAAAGTGGTAATGAATACTTAACATTAACTCGATTATCGTCAATATAATCCATCGTGTCGAAAATACCACGGCGGTACTGACACAGTTCCATTACAGCCCCAACATATTCATTTGGAACCATAATATTAGCTTTTACAAATGGTTCTGAAACATGTTGAATACTTGAAGTATCAGGCATTTCAGAAGGATTTTCAACAATAAGTTGAGTTCCATCAGTCAAATCAACGTGATACGTTACAGATGGTGCTGTTGTAATTAAATCCAAATTGAATTCACGTTCAAGACGCTCTTGAACAACGTCCATATGCAATAAGCCAAGGAATCCACAACGGAAACCAAATCCTAAAGCTTGTGATGATTCTGGCTCAAATTCAAGTGCAGCATCATTCAACTGTAACTTCTCCAAAGCCTCACGTAAATCGTTAAACTTAGCATTATCAGTTGGATAAAGGCCTGAATAAACCATAGGACTCATTTCACGGTAACCCTCTAAAGGCTTATCTGCAGGTTTAGTAGCGCTAGTTAGCGTATCACCAACTCGAGTATCCTTAATATCCTTGATACTTGCTGAAAGATAACCAACGTCTCCCGCCATCAAGAAATCCTTTTTAACTGGATTAGGAGAATTAACTCCAATTTCAGTTACTTCATACTCTGTTCCACTATTCATCAAGCGGATTTTGTCTCCAGGCTTAACCATACCTTCCATCAGACGAATGCTTAAAACAACCCCACGGTAATCATCATATTTGGAATCAAAAATAAGTGCCTTTAATGGTTTATCAAAATCGCCATCTGGTGCTGGAATCTTTTGTACAACTTGTTCCAGCAATTCTTGGATACCGATCCCAGCTTTAGCACTTGCCAAGACTGCGTCCTCAGCATCTAATCCAATTACATCTTCAATCTCTTTGCGAACTTTTTCTGGATCAGCAGCTGGTAAATCAATCTTATTAATAACTGGTACAATTTCCAAATCATCATCGATTGCTAAATAAACATTAGCCAGAGTCTGTGCTTCGACTCCTTGGGCGGCATCTACTACAAGGACGGCTCCTTCACAAGCAGCCAAGCTTCGTGAGACTTCATAAGAAAAGTCCACGTGTCCAGGAGTGTCAATTAAATGAAAAATATAATCTTCACCATCTTGAGCATGATAGTGTAACTCAACGGCATTAAGTTTAATCGTGATACCACGTTCACGTTCGAGATCCATAGAATCTAGAAGTTGATCTTGCATATCACGTTTTGCAACGGTATCAGTCAACTCTAAAATTCGATCGGCTAGGGTCGATTTCCCATGATCAATATGAGCAACAATCGAAAAATTTCGAATATGTTCCTGTCGTTCTTTTAAATCAGAATATTCTGCTGTCATTTGTTACTCTCTTTTCATTTTTATACTTAATTATATCAACCGAATAAGGCCATTACAATTTTATCGTATATCAAAAGGTTCGGTCTGCCATAAAAGACAACCGAACCTTATATTAATTCATAAACTTATCAAAAAAGCCATTTTTACCGTGATCAGAAACATTTTCACCACTTGCTTCAGCAAAAGCCTTTAACGCCTCTTTTTGCTTAGCATTTAGCTTACGAGGTACTTTGACTGTAACTTTAACATGTTCATCACCAGTACCATTACCACGCAAATGAGGAGCTCCTTTGCCCTTTAATCTGAAGTTAGTACCAGTTTGTGTTCCTGCAGGTATCTTCAGCTTAACATTACCATGAACGGTTGGAACTTCTATATCATCACCCAATGAAGCCTGTAGGAATGAAATATTTTGATCCAAGTAAATTTCCGAGCCTTCTCGTTCATAAATATCACTTGGACGTACCTTAAAGATAATATACAAGTCACCATAGGGTCCTCCGTTGTGTCCGGCCTCACCTTGACCTTGTAAACGCATCTGTTGACCATCTTCAACACCAGCTGGAACAGTAACCTTAACTTCGTGTTGTTTTTGTTCGTGACCAGATCCACCACAAGTTGCACATTTCTCTTTAATCTCTTTACCAGTACCATTACATACATCACAAGTTTGTTGACGAACCATACGTCCAAGTGGTGTGTTTTGTGTTACTTGGATAGTTCCAGTTCCGTGACACTTAGAACAAGTAACAGGGCTTGTACCAGGTTTAGCACCAGATCCGCCACAAGTATGACATAGATCTTCACGCTGATATTTAATGGTAGTCTTTTTACCAAAAACACCCTCTTCAAACTTAAGATCCATTTGGTATTGTAAATCTTCACCCTGTCTTGGAGAACTTGCTGAACGTTGTTGTCCGCCGCCACCAAAGAATGAACTGAAGATATCGTCAAAACCACCACCGCCAAAGCCATTAAAGTCGCCTTGTCCGTAGCCACCGCCACCGAATCCAGCATTAGGATCTGCAGATCCATACTGGTCATATTGAGCACGCTTTTGGTCATCACTCAATACTTCAAAGGCTTCGTTGACGTCTTTAAATTTTTGTTCTGCTCCGGGTTCCTTATTTAAATCCGGATGATATTTCTTTGATAGTTTTCGATAAGCCTTACGGATTTCATCTGAAGATGCATCCTTGCTGACTCCTAAAACGTCATAAAAATCCTTACCTTCGGCCATTGTGTTCCTCCACTTATACGCTAATTCACATTATGCAACAAAAAAGTCAAAGTCATTGACCTTGACTCTTTTATTCAGTTAAAAATTATTTGTTGTCATCTTTATCAGGATCTACTTCTTCAAAGTCACCGTTAACGGTGTTGTCATCGTCTGCCTTCTTTGAAGCATCGCCTGCTTCTGAACCAGCACCTTCAGCACCAGCTTGTCCTTGCTGTGCTTCTTGAGCTTGTTGATAAAGTTTAACAGATAAATCTTGAACAATCTTGTTAAGATCATCTTTCTTAGCTTTCATTTCTTCGATGTCATTGTCTTTTTGAGCCTTAACTAATGCATCCTTAGCATCTTGAGCTTTCTTAATTTCATCTTCAGAAACTTTGCCCTCAAGATCCTTCAATGTCTTATCAGTTGTGAAAATCAATTGGTCAACTTCGTTACGTAAATCAACTTCTTCTTTACGCTTCTTATCAGCCTCTTCATTTTCTTTAGCTTCCTTCATCATACGATCAATTTCTTCGTCTGAAAGACCCGATGAACTCTTAATAGTAATATTTTGTGCTTTACCAGTTCCCTTATCAGTAGCTGATACATTTACAATACCATTCTTATCGATATCGAACTTAACTTCGATTTGTGGAATTCCACGAGGTGCAGCAGGAATATCTGATAATTGGAAACGACCCATTGTCTTGTTATCAGCAGCCATTGGACGTTCACCTTGAAGTACATGAATATCTACAGCTGGTTGATTATCTGCAGCAGTTGAGAATACTTGTGATTTACTTGTTGGAATAGTTGTATTGCGATCGATCAACTTAGTAAATACACCACCCATTGTTTCAATACCTAATGAAAGAGGTGTTACATCAAGTAAAACAACATCCTTAACATCACCAGTCAAGACACCACCTTGAACAGCAGCACCAAGTGCAACGGCTTCATCAGGATTAATTGAGTGGTTAGGTTCCTTGCCTGTCCATTGTTTAACAGCTTCTTGAACAGCTGGAATACGAGTTGAACCACCATTTAAAATAACTTCATCAATTTCTGAAGCTGATAGTCCAGCATCCTTTAGAGCATTTTCAACTGGAGCTTTAGTACGTGCAACAAGATCTGAAGTCATTTGATCAAATTGAGCACGTGTCAAAGTCTTTTCCAAATGAAGTGGACCAGCAGCACCCGCAGAGATAAATGGTAGACTGATTTGTGCTTCAGTAACACCAGATAAATCTTTTTTAGCTTTTTCTGCAGCATCCTTCAAACGTTGAAGAGCCATCTTATCTTGAGCTAAGTCAACGCCATTATCTTTCTTAAATTCTTCGACCAACCAATCAATGATCTTTTGGTCAAAATCATCACCACCAAGGTGAGTATCACCATTTGTAGAAAGTACTTGGAATACACCGTCTCCTAATTCAAGAACGGAAACATCAAAAGTACCACCACCAAGGTCATAAACAAGGATCTTTTCATCTTTGTCTGTTTGGTCAAGACCATAAGCCAATGAAGCAGCCGTTGGTTCGTTAATGATACGTTTAACATCAAGGCCAGCAATCTTACCAGCATCTTTAGTAGCTTGACGTTGTGAATCGTTGAAGTAAGCAGGAACTGTGATAACAGCTTGGTTTACTTCTTCACCCAAGTAATCTTCAGCAAAGCTCTTGATGTAACCCAAAATCATAGCTGACACTTCTTGTGGTGTGTATGCTTTTCCATCAACAGTTACTTTGTAACCAGCTTCACCGATGTGACGCTTGATTGATGCGATTGTGTCAGGATTTGTGATTGCTTGACGTTTGGCAACTTCACCCACTTGAGTTTCACCATTCTTGAAAGCAACAACAGATGGTGTTGTACGAGCGCCTTCTGGATTAGTGATAATTTTTGGTTTGTCACCTTCCATAACTGCAACAGCAGAATTAGTAGTTCCTAAATCAATTCCAATAATTTTATTACTTGCCATTTTTAATTTCCCTCTTCCAATTTATTGTGCAACAACAACCATGGTTGGTCTTAATACACGATCTTTAAGTTTGTATCCCTTTTGGAGGACTTGTACTACCGTGTCAGCAGGATGATCATCATCCGCAGCGACGGTTTGAACAGCTTGATGTTCATTTGGATCAAATTTAGCATTTTCAGCTTCGATCTCAGTGACACTGTTTTCTTTCAAAGCAGACGCTAAATGAGATTGAACCATTTCGATACCTTTTTTCAATTGTTCACCATTTTCATCATGAACCTCAATACTTAAAGCACGCTCTAAGTTATCCATTACAGGTAAAATTGCTTTGGCTAACTTTTGTCCATCATACTTGATTAATGAAGCTTGTTCTTTTTCATTTCGACGTTGCATGTTTACAATTTCAGCTTGAGCTCGAATATACTTATCGTTTAATTCATCAAGTTGTTTTTGTAAATCATCATTTGCGTCTTTATTATCTGAATCCTGATCAGAATCGGGTGAATCGTTCACATCCGCCTCTTCCACTATTTGATCCTCTTCAGTTATATCCTTTGATGTTTGTTCTTGATCTTGTTTGGCTTCTGTAGATTTTTCTTCTTCGGACAAATGATTCACTCCTAACTATCGTCAATATTTTGGTAATAATCAATTAAACGTCCAGCTAACTGTCCTCGAAATGCATCGACTAAACCGAGCATTCTCGAGTATTGCATGCTGGTAGGACCAAGTACAGCAATCATTCCTTGACCATGTTGGCCAACATCATAAGTTGCAGTAACTAAACTGTAGTCCTCTAACAAAGAATTTCTTAATTCATCACCGATACGAACATTAAGATCATCACCTGGATTACCCACCAGCGCTTTGACCTTATCCGTCTCGTTGAACATACCTAGCAAATTCTTGATTTGATTCAAATCATCTGTACGTGAAAAATTCAAAACATTTAATCGTCCACCCACAAAGAACTGGTTAGCCGCATATTTTGAAACTACATCACTGAAAACATCAATAATTCCAGCTGAAGTCTTCAAGTACTTCGACATACCATCTTGAAAATTGGTAGTTAAAGTAGCATACACTTCCGATAAAGGATGACCAATCAAACGATCATTAAGAACTCTAACAACTCGTTCCAAGTCTTCACCAGTCATTGAGTTAGGAATCATAAACTTCCGACTCGTGACCTCTCCATTATCAGCAACCAGAATTAGCATAACTGAGTTATTTCCGAGTGGTACCATTCTAAATCCCTCTAACATTGAGCCTTCATGGTTTGGTTTCAATGAAAGAACTGTGTAGTGTGTCAATTCAGAAAGCATTTCGGTTGAAGTCTTAACAATGTCATCGACTTGGTCAAATTGACTACCGATTGAATCATGAATCTTTTTAACTTCATCATCCTTAATTGCTAGCGGATGAATCAAATGATCCACATAATATCGGTATCCTTTGAGTGATGGAATTCTTCCGGATGAAGAATGATTCTTTTGGATCAAGCCCATTTCTTCTAGCTTAGCCATATCATTTCTAATCGTGGCAGAGCTAACTTTAATCGGAAGAACAGCAACTAACGCTTTCGAGCCAACCGGTCGATCGTTTTCAGTATATTCACGAACAATTTGTTCTAGGATTAATAATTCTCGTTCAGTTAACGTTTTAATCACCTCTTTTAGCACTTTAACTTTGGGAGTGCTAAGAACAACTAATAAGATACCAGAGGTTTGTATAAATGTCAACTTTAGTCAGTTTTGGTCAAAGTCTTTATAATTTCTTAAAAAAGTCCCTTGTATTTTGTTCATCAACATTTAGCTGATTAATAAGATCTTCCACTGAAGCAAATTTTTCTTCACCACGCAATCTATGATACCAACGTATTTTTACCGTCTCACCATAAACTTCGCCATTAAAGTCCAAAATATTTATTTCTGTTGTCACCGGCCTGCCATCACCGAAAACAACATTACGCCCAACTGATGCCATTGCGTGGTACCACTGAGATCCAATTTTTATTTCAGCAACGTAAATTCCAATTCCTAAAGTTATTTGATTGATATCACTAATAATATTAGCCGTTGGAAAACCAAGCGTTCGTCCACGGGCTTCCCCATGAACTACTAGTCCTTTTGTTTCAAATGGATATCCCAAGAATTCATTTGCACTATCAATATCACCGTCAATAATCCAATCTCTAGTCTGTGTCGAAGAAACCTTAACCAGATCTTGTTGAACCGGATTAATTGAGTAAACATCAAATCTTCCATTGCTTAATACTGGTAGTGTCGTCATATTAGCAGTTTCTTGGGGCCCAAACGTATAGTCAAATCCGGCTACAACTGACTTTGCATGCAATCCAATTATGTAATTTTGAATAAATTCTTCCGGATTCTGTTTAGCAAATAACGATGTAAAATTCACAACATAAAGAACATCAACACCAAGATCATCCATTAGTGTGGCCTTACGTTCCACTGAAGTTAGGTATTTAGTGCCGATTGTACTTCCACGTCGGTGATTAAATACTACAGATGGATGATGATCAAATGTCATCGCTGCTAGTTTCAAATTTTTTTCTTCAGCAACCATTCGTGCTTTCTTTAAAACTTCTTGATGACCACGATGAACTCCATCAAAAAAACCTAATGCTAAAACTACCTCATCATTTGGAATTAAATCACTTTGATACGGATGACGCATTTTAATAATTTTCATTATTTCATCTCGCTAATAACATTTTTTTCGGACGATACAAGTCATATCGTTCATCTAACATATAAATAGCCTGAATGTCGTTATCATACATAATAGTAATTTCAGGTCTGTGTTCATCTTTAATTTTTATGAAACCACCATGTTGAACTAATTCCCACTGTTCTGCATTAATAGTGACAGCAGGAAACTTTCTTAGTCCATATGATAAGGGTCGTGCTACAGTTGATACCTCATCTTGTTCGGCAAGCTTTTCCAACTGTTCTAAAGTAACTGAATCAGACAAATTGAATCCACCGCTGGATTGACGAGTTAAATCAGACATAACAGCAGGAACATTTAGAAACTTTCCTGCATCAACAGCTAAAGTTCTAACATAAGTACCCTTACCACATTCCACTTTAAAGAAAATGGTTTGAGTATGTTGTTCTTCATCAAAAACGGTTGGCTTTGTTTGCACAAAGCTTTTAACATTTATTTTTCTGCTAGGTCGTTCAACCGTTTCACCTTTTCTGGCGTATTCATACAATTTACGACCATTTACTTTAACAGCAGAGTACATTGGTGGTATTTGAATGATTTCACCCACCAAACTTTGGAGTGCTTCGTCAATTTCACTAACAGAAAATGGTTTATCAATTACTTTGGTCTCAACAACTTCACCATCTAAATCTTCAGTAGTTGTTGCGTACCCTAAAGTTATTGATCCTGTATAAACTTTGCCGTATTCCATTAAATAGTCAACCACTTTTGTAGCTCTCCCAACGCAAATAGGTAACACGCCGTCAACGTTAGGATCTAATGTACCACTATGTCCAACCCTTTTTGTGTGTAAAATGCCACGCATCCGAGCCACAACATCATGACTTGTCATGCCACGGTCTTTATTAATTGGTATTATTCCGTCCATATTTATCCCTCACAATGCTTATTATTATAGCATATTGCGCTTTCATACCTATCTTTATGGAGACAAAAAAACCGAGCCCTTAAGCTCGGTTTTTTAAATTAATCTCGATTTAATTTGTTAAGAAGTTGATCAATATGATCTCCATATTGAACTGATTCGTCCCGTTCGAAAAGAAGTTCAGGAGTCTTATAAATTGATAGACGACTTCCTAGTTCTTTTCTGATAAGACCTGAGGCTTTTTCAAAACCTTCTTTAGTCTTCTTATCATCTGATGCTTTATCAGATAAAATACTATAGAAAATCTTGGCTTGTTGCAAATCACCAGTAACATCTACACCGGTAATCGTAATACCTTCTAAGCGAGGATCACGAACACGACGACGTAGAATATCACTCACTTCTTTTTCAATTTCTTGACTAAGTCGATCTGAACGATATTGACGTGCCATAATATTTCTCCTCTACTTTACAGGAACAGCTTTCATATGATAAGCCTCGATAACGTCACCAATCTTAATGTCATTATATTTCTCGATTGTTAAACCAAGTTCAAAACCACGTTTAACTTCTTTAACATCATCTTTGAAACGACGTAAACTACCAAGTTCGCCTTCATAAATAACAATTCCATCACGAATTAAACGAACACTAGAATCACGATTAATGAATCCTTCGGTTACATATCCACCAGCGATAGTTCCAATCTTAGAAACATTATATGTTTCACGGATTTCAACTTGTCCGGTAATTTCTTCTTCGTAAGTTGGTTCAAGCATACCCTTCATTGCTGATTCAACTTCATCAATAGCGTTATAAATAACACGGTGAAGACGAATATCAACATCTTGAGAATCTGCTAGTTGCTTAGCCTGTGGTGTTGGACGAACATTAAATCCGATAATGATTGCATTACTTGCTTCAGCAAGAGTGACATCACTTTCGTTAATTGCTCCAACAGCAGTATGAATGATGTTAACACGAACGCCTTCAACATCAATCTTACGTAAACTTCCAGCAAGTGCTTCTACAGAACCTTGAACATCGGCTTTGATAATAACATCAACTTGCTTCATTTCGCCTTCTTTAAGTGAATCAAAGAGGTTATCCAAAGTAACATGATTGTTATTCTTACGTTCTTCAACCAATGCACGTTTAGCACGTTCTTCACCAGCTGCACGGGCTGATTTTTCATCTTCAAAGACGACAAATCGGTCACCGGCTTCAGGAACACCATTCAAACCAGTAATTTCAACTGGTGTTGCAGGTGTTGCATTCTTCACACGACGGTTGTGTTCGTTCACCATTGTACGAACACGGCCAAATGTGTTACCAACAACGACTGGATCCCCAACATGCATTGTTCCTTGTTGAACCAAAATAGTAGCAACTGGACCTTTACCTGGATCAAGTTTAGCTTCAATAACTGAACCAGCAGCTCTTTGATCTGGATTAGCTTTTAATTCAAGCACATCGGCTTGTAATAAAATCATATCCAAAAGTTCGTCTAAGTTTTTACCAAACTTAGCTGAAATTTCAACAAAGATTGTATCGCCACCCCATGATTCAGGAATCAATTCATATTCAGTCAATTGTTCCATAACATGGTTAGGGTTAGCCCCCGGCTTATCAATCTTGTTAACAGCAACAATAATGGGAACGCCAGCAGCCTTAGCATGGTTGATAGCTTCAATTGTTTGTGGCATAACACCATCATCAGCAGCAACCACTAAGATTGTAATATCAGTTACATCAGCACCACGAGCACGCATTTCAGTAAATGCAGCATGTCCTGGAGTATCCAAGAATGTAATCAAACGACCATCATGATCAAGTTGATAAGCACCAATACCTTGGGTGATACCACCAGCTTCACCAGCAGTGATATGACTGTGACGTAATTTATCAAGTAAGGTTGTCTTACCATGATCAACGTGTCCCATGATTGTTACAACTGGTGGACGTGCCACTAAGTTGTCTTCATTTGATTGTTCTTCTTCAAAGATCTTATCGATATCAGAAATATCAACTTCAACCTTTTCTTCTGCTTTAATACCATAATCATCAGCTAAAATTTCAATTGTATCTTTATCAAGAGTTTGGTTTTGGTTAACCATTACACCCATCATGAACAACTTTTTGATAATTTCTGCTGGTTCGCGATGAATCTTCTTGGCAATTTCAGCAACGTTTGTACCTGCATTGTATTCCAATACATCTGGCAATGGACGTTCTTTACGTACAGAAACTTCCTTGTTGTTTGTTTCTTTCAAACGACCGTCCTTTTTGATCTTCTTGTTACGACGGTTCTTGTTGAACTTACCATTTCCACGACCGTAAGAATTATTTCCAAATGAATTACCTCCACGGTTGTTACTCTTTTTATTATTACTGCGGCGGTTATCATTGGAACGGTTATTATCGTTATTTCTTGATGGTGCTTCATTCGTGGTATTACTACGACCTTGGAACTTGTTTTGAGTTGCAGGTCTGCGGCCACTATTTGAAGAACTATTAGTAGTGTTGTTATTACTTGTAGCTGGTCTCTGATTATTACTTGGACGTGCTGTATTTGAAGCAGGACGTTGTGAGCTAGCTACTGGCTTATTGTTGTTCTTATTTGCTTGAGTATTATTATTTGCACTACTCTGTGGTTTTGGCCTTGTAGTCTTTTGCACAGGACGATTTCTTGGTGTCTGTGACTGCGTAGTAACAGCAGCTTGAGCAGCACGTGCTTTAGCTAAACGATCCTCTTGGGCATCAGCTTTGGCTTGGCGAACATTAGCTAAACTAACTTGTTCTTGCTTACGTTTTGCTTGAGCAGCCTGACGATTATTAGCGTTGTTACGATTGTTGTTATTAGTATTATTACGTCGTTGGTTACCATTATTATTGGTATTAGTATTATTAGCACGACGTTCAGGTTTTGCGGCAGCACTAGTACTGTTGTTCTTAGGTGCAGCATTGTATTGGTGACTTGCATTGTTACCAGCGTCACTCTTACGTACTACTGTCTTACCAGTTTTATTTGAACGGAACTTAGGGACATGCTTTTCTGTTTTCTTTTCTTGGCTACCGTTATTTTCACTTTGAGTAGCTGCAGGTTTCTTTTCATTTTTCGAAGTAAAGACTTCGCGCATATGTTTTTCCTCGTGATCGTCAAGCGTTGACATATGATTTTTAACGTCATATCCAGCATCTTGAGCTTTACTTAAAATATCTTTACTCGAAACGTTAATTTCTTTGGCTAATTCATAAATTCTTTTTTTGCCCATTTTTTCACGCTCCTACTTTTCAAATTTCTTTATTATCGATTTCGCAAATCCTTTATCAGAAATAGCAACCGCTGATCTCATTTGACCAATTGCATCAGAGAGTTCTGCTTTTGTTCCAACTTCACAAAATGGAATTTCATAGAATTTGCATTTATCTGTGATTTTTTTCAAACTACTAGGTCCCATATCGGAGGTAACTAATACTAACCTTGCACTTTTGTTTCGTACTGCCGTAAGTATCATCCCTTCTCCGGTAATTAAATTACCCGAACGCCGAACTAGTCCCAATAATTGGAGAACTGAATTATTTACCATCGCCGAATAGCTCTTTTCGAGCCTGTTTATGATCAACATAGGCAATTAAGTCATCATAGAATGAATCATCAATTTTGATTTTAAAAGCTTTATCAAAAGTGTGTTCCTTCTTTGCTTGCTCAGCAATTTTAACATCTAAACCGATATATGCCCCACGACCTGCTTTTTTACCTGTTTCATCGATTGAAACTTCATTCTCTTTGTTTTTAACTACGCGAACAAGTTCCTTCTTGGGAAACATTTGGTCAGTTACAATATCTTTACGCATGGGAATTTTTCTAGTTTTCATTAGCCTAAGCCTCCAAACCTATGTTACTCAGCGTCTTCAGTATCTTCGTCTTCTTCAACATATTCAGAAGCATCAGATTCTGATTTGATGTCAATTTTATAATTTGTTAATTTAGCTGCTAAACGAGCATTTTGTCCACGCTTACCAATAGCTAATGATAATTGATAATCTGGAACAATAACCATGCATGAACGTTCGTCTTCTTCATCGAACAATACATCTTCTACTTCAGCAGGATTCAATGCATTAGCAATGTATTCAGCAGGATCTTCAACCCATTCAACAATATCCATGTTTTCGCCATGAAGTTCATTAACGATTGTTTGGACACGTTGACCACGAGGACCAACACAAGTACCAACGGGGTCGATATCTGGGTTATTAGACTTAACAGCAACCTTAGCACGATCACCAGCTTCGCGTGCAATTGAAACAATTTCTACGGTTCCATCATAAATCTCTGGAACTTCTTGTTCAAATAATCGCTTAAGTAAACCGGAAGCACTTCTTGAAACATAAACTTGAGGTCCCTTACCGCTATCATCAACTTTTGTTACGTATACTTTGATGTGATCATGTGGTTCATATTGTTCATCAGGAATTTGATCTTGACGAGACATAACTGCTTCAACACCACCAAGGTCAACATATACATAGCGGTTATCACGACGAGCAACTTCCCCAGTTACGATTTCATCTTCATATTGACTGTATTTTTCATATACAACACCACGTTCAGCTTCACGAACACGTTGCATAATAACTTGTTTAGCTGTTTGAGCAGCAATTCTACCAAAGTTCTTGGGTGTTACTTCGAACTTGATTTCATCATCTAATTCGTAAGCCTTATTAATACCAAGTGCTTCACTTAAGCTTACTTCTTGTTGAGGATCCATAACCTCTTCTACCACTTTTTTAACAGCATAAACATGGATATCGCCTTTTTTGTTATCAAATTCAACCGCAACGTTTTGGGCCTGACCATAGTTACGTTTGTATGCTGATACCAAAGCAGCTTCTAATGCATCAATAACGACATCTTTTTTAATACCCTTTTCTTGTTCCAGTGCATCAAGGGCTGTAATCATTTCTTTACTCATTTTACTAAATCCTTTCTAGATTTTAATCGCAAGTCTAGCGAAAGCAATTTTACTTAAATCAACTGTTAATTCTTTTTTTCGTGTTTTAACCATATACTCAATTGTTAACTGTTGACCATCAAAGTCTTTTAAGTAACCTTCAAAAACCTTTTTCTTTTCAACTGCAGCATATAATGAAATATGAATATATTCACCAATTGCGTTTTTAAAATCAGCATCTTTCTTGAGTGGTCGTTCAGCACCTGGAGATGAAACCTCCAGAAAATATGCTTGTGGGATTGGGTCGGGTTCTTCCTCGTCTAATAATTGACTAAGTTCATCACTTACCATGGCACATTCTTCAATGTTAATCCCATTTTCTTTATCGATATAAACGCGTAAAAACCAGCTTTGTCCTTCTTTTACAAATTCCACTTCCACCAATTCAAATCCGTGCTTATCAACAATGGGCTGAACCATATTAGTTACTGTATCAACAACCGTACTACTCACAATCGCCCCTCCTTACAGTTTAAATTTTTTCAATAAAAAGAGCGAGCATCGCTGCTCACTCAATTAACGAGTATTTAATTACTAGTAAAATATACCATTTTTGCACTCTTATTGCAAATTTAGCGCGATTTAGAACAGACTCAACTGGTTTTCATCAGGTAATTCTGTTAAAACATTATTCTCGGTCATAAATTCAATCAAAGTTCCCGAAACATGTCCTCGTTTTGCTAAATCCTCTTTAGATAAGAATGGTTTATCAGCCCTAGCAGCGACAATTTGCTTGGCAACATTCAATCCTAATCCAGGTAAAGCATTAAATGGTGCAATTAGAGTATTACCATCCATCAACCATTCCTGGGCATCTGACTTCTCAATATCAACCATCTTAAAATCAAATCCTCGTTCTAACATTTCATTAGCTAGCTCAAGAACGGTTAACAGATTCTTTTCTTTAGTTGATGCATCGTTACCCTTATCATTGATTTCTTGCATCTTAGCCTTAACGGATTCTTTACCATGGGACATTGCAACAACATCAAAATCATCAGCGCGAACTGAGAAATATGCTGCGTAGTAAACTAATGGGAAATAAACCTTAAAGTAAGCAATACGTAGAGCCATCAAAATATAAGCTGATGCATGGGCGCGTGGAAACATATACTTAATCTTTCCACACGATTCGATATACCAGCCCGGAACGTTTGCTTCACGCATCTTGGCTTCAAATCCTTCTGGGATTCCTTTACCTTTACGTACGCTTTCCATGATTTGGAATGATGATTGTGAATCTAACCCATAATGAATTAAATCCATCATGATATTATCACGACAACCAATAACTTCCTTCAAAGTAACAGTTCCATTTTTAATTAACTCTTCAGCATTACCTAGCCAAACATCGGTACCATGAGATAGTCCTGAAATCTGCAATAACTCAGAATATGTTGTTGGATGAGTTTCTTCTAGCATCCCTCGAACAAATCGAGTTCCAAATTCAGGAATTCCAAGTGTTCCGGTTTTAGACTGAATTTGCTCTTCATCAACGCCAAGTACATCTGGACCAGAAAAGATCTTCATAACTTCTGGATCATCAGTTGGAATACTCTTAGGCTCAATTCCAGATAAATCTTGTAACTTACGAATCATAGTAGGATCATCGTGTCCCAGAATATCCATTTTCAAAATATTATCATGGATAGAATGGAAATCAAAATGGGTTGTTTCCCAAGCCGAAGTTTGATCATCGGCTGGATATTGAATCGGACTAAAGTCATAAATATCCATATAATCTGGAACAATCAGAATACCAGCTGGATGTTGTCCAGTTGTACGTTTTACTCCAGTAGCACCTTTAGCTAAACGATCAATTTCAGCTCCTCTAAAATGAGCATTAGTATCTCGTTCATAAGCCTTAACATAACCATAAGCAGTTTTATCAGCAACCGTACCAATCGTTCCGGCACGGAATACATTTTCTTTACCAAACAGAACTTGCATATAATTATGTGCAATTGGTTGATAATCTCCCGAGAAGTTCAAATCAATATCGGGAACCTTATCCCCTTTGAATCCTAAGAAAGTTTCAAACGGGATATCTTGTCCATCACCAATCATCAAAGCTCCACATTTAGGACATTTCTTGTCTGGCAAATCAAAACCTGAACCATACTCACCTTTAGTATAAAACTCAGAATACTGGCAATCGGGACAGCGATAGTGAGGCGGTAGTGGATTAACTTCCGTAATTCCAGACATCGTAGCAACCAAACTGGAACCAACCGAACCACGGGAACCAACCAAATATCCATCTTTATTACTTTTGTGCACTAAACGTTGTGCAATTAAGTAAATGACAGAGAATCCATTTCCAATAATACTTGTTAGTTCTTTATCAAGACGATCTGAAACAATTTCCGGTAACTCATCACCATATAAAGCATGCGCTTGATCCATTGTTAACTGTTTGATTCGATCTTCAGCACCTGGCACTTTAGGTGTATAAAGCTTTTCTTTAACAGGACTAACATCGTCAATACTATTTGCAATCTCTTGCGTATTTTCGACCACAATTTTGTGAGCAACCTCTTCACCTAGAAATGAGAAGTCCTCAAGCATTTCATCAGTCGATCTGAAATGAACATCAGGTAATTCAGAACGATTAAGTGGATTAGCTCCACCCTGAGAATGAATCAAAATCTTACGATAGATATAGTCTTCAGGATTCAAATAATGAACGTCACCAGTTGCTACTACAGGTTTATCTAATTCATCACCCAATTTAACAATATTCTTAATAATTTCTTCTAATCGTTTATTATCTCGTACTAACTCTTGATCAATCAGTGGCTGATAAACAGGTTTAGGCATTACTTCAAGGTAATCATAGAACTTAGCCTTTTGACGAGCCTCGCTATACCCCTTTTGCATCATAGAAGTGAACACTTCACCACTGGAACAAGCCGACCCAACAATCAATCCTTCACGATATTTTTCGAGTTGAGAACGCGGAATCCGTGGAACACGATAATAATATTTAATATTTGATAATGAAACCAATTTGAATAAGTTTTTTAGCCCAGTTTGATTTTTAACTAAAATGACAACATGATTTGGACGTGCATGTTTGTATGCATCATTTTCACTCATATGATCATTCAATTGATCATGGAACTCAATTCCATAACGATCTTCAGCGTCCTTCAGGAACAAGTAACATAAATGTCCTGTTGACTCAGCATCATAAATGGCACGATGATGATGTTCCAAACTGACATCGAACTTCTTAGCCAACGTATTTAAACGATAACCCTTTAAAGTTGGATATAAAAATCTGGCTAACGTTAAAGTATCGATAATTGGATTGGTAATTTCAGGCAAATCATGACGCAAATAACCTGTATTCATAAAACCAATATCAAAAGTAACGTTATGTCCAACAATTATTGCATCGCCATAGAACTCCCGAAATAGTTCAAAAACTTCTTTTTCCGATTTAGATCCGTGAACCATTTCGTTAGTGATACTTGTTAAATTGATTGTTGTGTCAGAAAGAGGAAATCCGGGATCAATAAATTCTTCAAATTGTCCAATCACATTCCCGTCTTGCATTTTAACCGCTGATAATTCAATTACTTTATCATAAATAGCTGAAAGACCAGTGGTTTCCACATCAAATACCACGTAAGTAGCACCCTTAAGTGGAACATGCTGGTTGTTGTAACCAATTGGAACTCCATCATCAACCAAATTGGCTTCGACACCAAATAACATTCTGATATCATTCTTTTTAGCAGCAGCATACGCTTCTGGAAAGGCTTGTAAACCAGCATGATCAGTAACAGCAATTGCAGGTTGGTGCCATTTGGCAGCTTGACCGACAAAATCACTAATTGAATTAGTGGCGTCCATTTGACTCATATTCGTATGAACATGTAACTCAACTCGTTTATCACCATCTTCGGCTTTATCTGCTCTTGCAGCATGTTTAACTTCAGTAACGTCATAAGCATTCAAAGTTAAATCACGCATAAAGGTATCTTCTTGGACACTACCACGAACTCGAACCCATTTACCCTTTTGAACATTCGCAAATAATGCTTCATCTTCTTCATTTCGAGAAAACTTCTTAATCGTCATTGAAGAAGTATAATCCGTCATTTTAAAAATTAAGAGTTGACGCTCTGATCTCAATGTACGAATTTCAACGTCAAAAATATAGCCTTCAATCACAACCGAACGTTCTTCCTGATTAATATCACGCAGTTGTGTTGGATTCTCTCGATCACTAATTGGCTTTCCAATTTGAATCGCACCATTTGCGGCGACAACCTTTTGACTCGATTTACGTTGTTTTTCTTGTTGTTGAATAGCTGCAGTAGCTCTTTGTGCAAGTGCTTGGTCTCGCTTGTTCATTTCCTCTTTAAATTGATTCATTTGATCAGCAGAGGAATTAGCATCAACAACCGTCTTAATTGCAAACTTAGGGAATCCCAGGTTTTGATAAGTATTTTGAATACTTTGAACAGTTGTATCATCAATAAAATTTTGAGTTACATCGTTATCAATCTTAATATCAAGTTGATTATCATGAAAACTTGGCAAGGATTTATCACAAATTTGTCGAATAAAAGAGGACTGGATAGAACTATTTTTAATCACCCAGCTCCAGTAATCGGTCACTAACTTACCATCAATGTGTGAGTTATCATCTGTTGTCTGAATTCTATAGCTAATTTGAGCAATTTCTTTAAACTGATTTGTTAAATGATTTTGGAAGTTTAAAAAGGTTTCAAAGCTCAGCAATGCTGGAAATTCAAATTGAAACTCCCATCGCTTTGATTCCTTATGAATAATTAAATTTAAAATTTGTCCTTGTAAAAAATTATCGTCACTACTTTTATAAGAGATATGATCTAACAAAGTAGTGAACTGTTCATGTTTTGATAATTTCACTGAGTTACCCCCGAGACGTGGAAAAAGTTTAGCACAAACCGAAGTCTGATCTAAACTTTTTATACACTAAGTATTTAGTTAGCTTGATTCAATAGAATATCAACTGTGTTCTTTAATTCTTCAACTTTAACTTCAACTGTTTCTCCACTCTTACGTAATTTAACTTCTACGATACCATCGCTAGATTTCTTTCCAACGGTAATTCGAAGTGGTAACCCAATTAAGTCAGAATCGGCGAATTTAACACCGGCACGTTCTTTACGATCATCCATTAAGACACTGTAACCAGCATCTGAAAGAGTTTGTTCAATATTTTGAGCAGTTTCCATTTGTTCTTTGTTCTTATCACTAACTGGGACAACATGGATATCGAATGGCGCAATGTTTGCAGGCCAAACTAGTCCGTATTCGTCAGCTTGTTGTTCTGCAATAGCTGAAAGCAAACGACTAACACCAATTCCATAACAACCTAGAATAACTGGCACAGCACGTCCATTTTTATCCAAGACCTTAGCATCCAATGAATCAGAATACTTTGTACCAATCTTGAAGATATGACCAATTTCAATACCTTTAGTAAACTTCAAAGCACCTTTACCATCAGGGGCAAGTTCGCCTTCTTCAGCAACACGAATATCAGCAAATTCCTCTATGTTAAAGTCACGTTCTAAGTTTGCGTTTAAGAAATGATAGCCATTTTCGTTAGCTCCAACCACTGCATTATGGATTTGTTGCACATATTTGTCAGCAACAATCTTCATATCCTTAACGCCCACAGGTCCTAATGAACCCGCGGAAGCATGCATAAAGTTTTCAACTTCTTCTTCAGTAGCTTCATGAACATCATCGGCATGGAGAAGGTTTGTTAGTTTAACTTCATTAAGTTGGTCATTTCCCCTTAAGAGAGCGAGAACTGGCTCACCGTCCACAATCATAACCATTGTTTTGACAATCCGGTTAATATCAACACCAAGCTTTTCAGCAACTTCATCAATACTGTGGGCATCATCAGTTGGAACCTTGATAATTTCTTTTAGATCTTCATCAGCAAATCCAAGATCCTGATATTCAGCGGTCGCCATTTCTAAATTAGCAGCATAATCGCTTTCTTCGGCATAAGCAATGGTATCTTCACCTACAGGAGCAACAGCGGAAAATTCGCGAGAATCATTTCCACCCATGGCTCCGGCATCACCAACAATTTCTCTAAAGTTTAGTCCACAACGCTTAAAGATATTACGATAAGCGACTTCCATATCATGGAAACTGTTATCTAAGCTTTCTTCATCAGCATGAAATGAATATGCATCCTTCATTAAAAACTCACGTCCACGCAACAATCCGTAACGAGGTCTATCTTCATCACGATATTTCATCTGAATTTGATAAAGGGTTAATGGTAACTTTTTGTATGATTTAATTTCGTCTCTAATAAGAGTTGTAAAGGTTTCTTCATGTGTAGGTCCGAGAATAAACTTACGATCATGTCGATTCTTAAATTTAAAAAGTTCTGGACCGTATGTTTCCAAACGACCTGATTGTTCCCACAATTCTTGAGGTAAAACAATTGGAGCTAACATTTCAACAGCATCAATTTTAGATAATTCTTCGCGAATAATCTTTTTAATGTTTTCAAGAACTCGAAATGCCAATGGTAAGTATGCATACATTCCTGCAGAAACCTGACGAATATAGCCAGCTCTTAATATCATTTGATGACTGATAGCTTCAGCATCACTAGGTACCTCTTTGACAGTTGGTATTAATAGTTTTGATTGCTTCATGTAATAAATTCCCCTTGTTATTTAATAAAATACCGTTCAATATCATTCCACGTCACTAAAATCATTAATAACATCAGTAAACCAAATCCAACTAATGTAATCATATTTTCAGTTTCAGGTTTGATAGGTTTGCGTCTAATTGCTTCAATAATGTTCAATAGTAGTTTACCACCATCTAACGCAGGAATTGGAAAAAGATTAACAATTCCCAAGTTTAGTGATAGAAAACCTAAAACAGTCAGAACTGAAATAAAGCCTTGTTTTGCAGCAGCAGAAGTTGTTGCATAAATTGCAACTGGGCCGCCTAAATCATTTAAACTAAATCCATGGAACATTTGTCCAATCGCGCCAAACAAACTCTTTGCCATATTCCAGGTACCTGTGAAGCCATACAATAGACGATCTGAAAATTTTGAAGTAGTTGTACTTTCGATTCCAATCATTCCAACTTTACGGTTACCCTGCTTAACAGTTTGTGGAGTAAGCATAATTTGTTTTTTCTGTTCATGACGTTGAACTGTTAAATCAAGTTTTTGTCCGGGATTCTTCGAAATAGCTTTTGATAAATCTCCCCAGTTATTAATTTTGGCTTCATCAACGGCCAAAATACGATCGTTATTCTTTAACCCTGCCTTGCGTGCAACTCCGTCTGGAATAACTTTAATTTGGTTGGAGTTCGTTGGAACGGCTCCCTGTACAACACCAATTATTGCAAAAACAATAATCGCAAGAATAAAATTATTTACAGGTCCAGCAACATTCGTCAAAATCCTCTGAAGAACCGTTGCTGATTGAAATTGTACATCACGCGGTGCAATTCTTACTTTTGTTCCATTTGATTCAATGATGTTTGCATCGTGATTAATTGAGAAACGATGTGTAGTTTCTTCATCACCGTTCTCAAATCCTTCAACAAAAAGCTCATCTTGTAAATCAAAATTAGTAACCTCAAGCGGAATACCACTATTAGTATTTCGATTATTAGTTGTGTCAATCGTAACAACTTCGCCGTGTTCATTGGTAATAATAGTGATTGGTTGACCAGTTTTTAAATCGTCTTCTTGTTCATCCATGCCAGCCATGCGAACATAACCGCCCACAGGTAAGAGACGCAGCGTATAAGTTGTACCGCCACGCTGCAAGTCGACTAACTTTGGACCCATTCCAATTGAAAATTCACGTACTAGGATTCCAGCTCGCTTTGCCATAACAAAGTGACCAAACTCATGGACAATAACTAATATTCCAAAAACAATGATAAAAGTAATAATCGTTTTAACCATTCATTTAGCCCTCTCTTACGTAATTTAGAATAATCCAAGTAAATGTGCAATTGGTAATACTAATAGTAAACTATCAAATCGATCTAAAATTCCACCGTGTCCTGGTAAAATTTTTCCTGAGTCTTTGACACCATAGAATCGTTTTAGTGAGGATTCAATCAAATCACCCAACTGACCAGAAACAGAAAGAATAATTGTTACTAAGATCATAATAAGTAATGAGTGTGGAAAATGTACTAAAGCCGCGAAAACACCACCAACTACTGTAGCAGCAATTGTTCCTCCGATAGAACCTTCCCAAGTCTTATTGGGACTGATTAGTGGAGATAATTTATTTTTACCAAATTGACGGCCAAAAATATATGCTCCACTATCGGTTGTCCAAACGATGAATAGTACGTATAGCAACATGTACAAGCCAGCGCCACGAGCAGCAATAAACAGACTAAATCCATAACCAATATATAGCATACTCAAAGTCAAAACGCCTACATCATCAAAGCTAAGACGATTATGACTAAAAATCATCCGAACTAGTAAAGCAATCACAAATAAGAAGAAAATGAATTGTGCATTAAATTGTTTGGAAAGTCCATCAAACCAGTTTCCAGCCTCAACCAAGAACAATGTTCCAACAATACTAATAATAGCTTCTGGTGAAATTAAAATAATCTTTTTCATCATTAGAACTTCACTCATAGCAACACCAGCCAAAACTAGTCCTGCGATTTCAATCCAAATCCCACCCATAATAATAATAGGTATAAAAATTAACAGTGCAACTACTGCGGTAATAACTCTTTGTCTCATTTTAAAAAATCCTCACTTTTTTATACCGCCGAAACGACGATCTCTTTTTTGATATTCAAGAATTGATTCTTCTAAAGTGGTACTAGTAAAATCTGGCCAGAGTACTGGTGTAAAGACAAGTTCACTATAAGCAATCTGCCATAATAGGAAATTGGAGATACGTTCTTCACCACTTGTTCTAATCAATAAATCTGGATCAGACAAATCTCCTAAAAATCCCGTCATCAGATTCTTACTAACAAGTTGTTCGTCAATATCCTTTAGTTCAATAGTATGATCTGCAGCTTGTTTAGCAATCTTTTGAACCATATTCACAATTTCAGTCCGAGAACCATAATTTAAAGCAAAATTTAAAATCATACCGTTGCCATTCTCAGTATCACGAATTGCATTATTGACAGCTGTTTGAGTAGCTTCGGGAAGTCCATCGATATCTCCAGTGACTTTAACTCTAATTCCCTGCTCTGCCAATTCAGGAACAAACTTATCAAAAAAGTCGATTGGTAATTTCATTAAATACTTAACTTCATCTTGAGGACGTTTCCAATTTTCAGTTGAAAATGCATAGAGTGTTAGAACTTTAATTCCCAGCTTATTAGCAGCTTTAGTAATTGTTTTAACAGTCTCCATACCACGTTTATGTCCTGCAACCCTAGGCATTAATCTTTTTTTAGCCCAACGACCGTTACCATCCATAATAATAGCAACATGTGCTGGAATGTTTTTATTCAATTTTATTGTGCTCAATCTGACATGTCTCCTTTAACAAACATATTCTTTATTCTATCAAAAAAAGCACTAACTAAACAGCACAACATAGTCTGAGTTATAGAATCNTGTTGGTACCGTCGGTGGTGTCGTCGGCACCGTCGGTGGTGTCGTTGGTACCGTTGGCGGCGTTGTTGGCACTGTCGGTGGTGTTGTTGGTACCGTCGGTGGTGTCGTCGGCGTATTACCTTCGGCATTTCCAGATGCACTTGTATTAATAAATGTATCAACTTGACTAGTAACGGGATGATTACCAGTTAATGAAATTGTATTTGTTACTTGAGAATCATCATTAAACATTCCATCGCCATTTATATCGACTAGATTACTCATGTAATCAATACCATAGTGATCGGTAATATTGCCTAACTGTAAAGTGAACCCGCCGCCATCAGTTTGGTTCAAAACGTATTGGTCAGACGAAACAAGTTTAGCAATACCGTTCTCATCAAACTTTGTAACTATCAAACTCGAAAAATCAATTTTTTGTGTATCCTCTGGAGAATCAATAACTGAAACATTTTCTAAACTATCTTTAATACTATTAATATCCGTATGCCAGTGAATTTTTCCGGTTGTAATATCTGATTCATAAACGGTTCCATCTGGAGAAACCCACTTGTCCCCAACATTAGTTGAAAACTTTACTAAATATTCTTTATCCTTAACGGTTCCTGAACTATCGTTCGATACAGTAAATGGAGTCTTTGCGATAGTTGTATTAAAAGTAAATTCTCCACCAGGTGTATTCACTACTTTTTCGGATGCTTTAGTTATTAAATTCAACAGACCATTCACACCAGTATGGGATGCAAAATAATCACTTGGATCACTTAAAAGTACACTAGCATCCCCACCTTTTGTTACACTAAAAGTACCTACAGATGTTCCATCAGACGTAAGAATTGGTGCTGAAGTATCATTTGCTATAGTAAATAAAGTGGTATCGATATTAAAGTTGACCGTATCACCCTTCTTTAAATCTCCCAGTTCCCAATTCCAATTTATGATAATTGGAGCATAAGGATTAATTGTTCCATCGCCATTCTTTGATGGTATGGATTGCCAAATCAAGAACTTCTTAACTGTTTCCGGATCAGAATAAACGTGTCCTGAAGAAGCAGGCATATTCACTGGTGTTGACTCATCATTTTGAGAACTACCTGAAATACTGTTATCAGACGAGTCAGTATTAGAAGATTCCATTGGTTTGTCTACTTTATTTGTAGCATCTGATATCGTTTTATTTTCAACATCAGAACTATCCTTATTTTCAGGAGTAGCGTTGACGTTGTTATTATCCTGTTGATCTAAAGCTTCTTGCTTTTCATTCTTACTTTCTTCATTACTACTCTTTATATCCGGATTGCTCAATGAGCTGGTTTGAGATTCAGAATTTGTACTATCATCTGTTTTATTTTTAATGCTGTTAGTATCCTGTTGAGATTGCTTATTATCTACATCGATGCTGCCTTTATTAACACCGTCAACTAATTCCAAAGAATTATCGGTATTATTTTTAACTTGATCTGCAGATGCGGTGTTAGAAGCAACACCTAATCCCATAATAAAGGCAGCAGACGCGAGTCCTATAACCCACCGTTTTCCGTCTTTATACATTTTAAAACGCTTTTTCATCTCCATTGAAACGCCCCCAAAACTGTGAAGTTAACTAAAAAGTTCCGATTTAGGGTACCAAAAAAAAGAGAAAATAGCAAGTGCTTTCTTAGAAGAATTTAACATTTTGACGATTGGTTATTCTTTTATAAAATTTTTCAAGTTAGTAGATTGCTAGTAAATTGGGCTTAACTAAGTATATTTTAAAAAAACCGTATTTATTATATGCATGTTCATCTAATCTAAATTTAATAAACGCTAATGAGGTTCAATTATGATTTTCATGAAACAAAATAATTTAAAGCGCTTTATAATCGATTGAATCAGACCAAAACTTATTGTAAAATTAGCGATACTTTAAGCACATCTACAATAATCAAATTTTGCCATACATAACGACCTTCTGAATAGAAAGGATGCTAACCAATTAGATATGACTAATAACTTGTTCTGTATAAACGATATGTCACAGAATCATTCTGGTAGATCGCTAGCTATTTGCGATCGAATTCTAATTTTTCAAGAATTAAACATCCCATGCTTGCTAACCACTTTTGCGTTTAACTCGGATATTTTAAATGTTTTTGACCAACAGAACATTAATTTAGAGTTAACAAGCAATATGTACCTCAGCTTGATATTTGATATACAGAATTTATCTGAACTACAAAATCCCGATACAAAGTGGTCAGAGAACTCTCACCAAACAAGTACTGGAATTTTAGTTTTTAGTGACCTTCTGAATCAGAGTGGAGAATTATTATCTCGTTCCTATTACGCCAACACAGAAAGTAATATTAGATATAAATTCAGAACTGATTACTTTGGGAAAAACCAAAAGTTGCGTCTTCAAGAATTCTACGATGAAAACGAAATCTTGCTTTCTGCAAGATATTGGGATAATCAAGAATGGCTTGTATTTCAAACCAAATCAGAATTAATTACATATTATTTGAATAAGCTAATTGGAGATCAATCGACTATATTGTACTCAGATGCCGTTAATGAAGAAGAACAAGCCATTTACAACACCTTGGCAAATAAATATATTATTGGCAGAGTCAATATCCTACACGCTGAACATTTGACTCAGTATCAAACTATAAGGCCCGGTTATCGCAACATGCTACTATCTAAAAATTCAAATACTTGGTATGTGTGTGGGACACAGCGGCAAGTATATGACTTAAAGCAATTGGGATTGACTAATTCACTTAACATTCCACCAATATCAGGCACGACAGAAAGCACAATCAATACTTCTCAAACAGCCAATGATTTTTTAGTTTTAGTTTCCCGTATAGATCCTGTTAAGAGAGTTGAAGACGCTATAACTGCTGTAACTTTAGCTCATAAAGTTAACCCAAATATTAGTTTTGAAATTTGGGGTCAACCAGAGGATGCTCAATATCAGAAAAAACTAGATGAGTTGATTACTACATCAATGGCTAATGAATTCATTAAGTTCATGGGTCCTACAACTAGACCTATAGAGGTATTTCAAAGGGCTAACTTAGCACTAGTTTGTTCTAAGGAAGAGGGATTTGCGAGAACCATTACAGAGTCACTGTCGGCTGGAACACCATTGGTTGGTTACCAGACTGAATACGGTCCAAAAGAAATGATAATAGATTCTAAGACAGGGATCTCTGTTCCAGATGGGGATACTGATGCCCTTTCACAAGCTATCTTGTCTGGTCTAAAACAGTTTTCTAATGAAAAAAGTAGATGTAACGCTGCACACTGGGTAAATACATATGCCGGTCGTAGCGTTATTGCTAATAAGTGGAATAATTTAGTAAAGCGGGTAAATTCAAATGCATGAAGCACGTAACATCGTTATTGCTGATAAATACTCTAAAGAACTAGCTATTCGTCTGCTTGAACCCAACACGGATATTGTTTTTTTAAATAAAGTTACAGTTGGGCAAAATACGAAGGCTAGTATTCACTATTTGTTCGAAAGCGATCAACCAGAGTCGAAGCCTGTTACTTTGGACTACTTGTCCCTAGATACTGAGCTTGCTATAGAATACTTCGGCAATGGCCAGGTGGACTTGCTAAAAAACGAAAGTCCAATTACAACCATAAAAACTAACGATTGGCAAAAACAAGAAGTCGAGTATCAACAGCTACTCTCAAAAAATGGATTCAGTGTTGAAACAAACTACTATGAAGGACTAACATCTGACAAATTAGGTACTCGTCGATTATCTACTGACAAACTCGGAAGAACTATTTTATTTGAACAGATCTTAATTAACGGTGCAATAGCTAGAACCCACTATTTTTATGCTAATGATGCTCAGGAACCAACAGACTTTATTTACTCAATTAATGATTTAATTTTTGAAGAACACCGTCAATGGTTGGGCTACTTGATTCAATACGCATTTAACTTTAAGAGGCCATATACTTTTGAAAACTTATCATCAAAAGAAGTTATACTCTCTTAAATTAGACATAAATAACTAGCGTGTCTTTGTCCACTCCGTCTCATATTAATAGCTCTCTAAATCAAGAAATTTTCAATATACTTATCTTCAAACGACAAAAAAATATCGCACACTCTATAGCTCAGAGTAATGCGATATTTTTTACTATTCTCAAATATTCTAATGCTTTCCTTTTACCAACTAGCCTTCTTAACACCAGGAATTTGGCCTTCATGGGCCNAGGCATTAGTTAAAATTTTATTAAAAACATTTGGCAAATAAAAAAGATTTCCACAGCAACTGCGGAAATCTCAACGTTTTAAAAAGTTCTTTTATCTTCTAATGCATTATATGAAACATAGTGGTATCGCATCGACATTATCAATCCAATCCCAATCATATTTCCAATTAACGCTGAACCACCAGCGCTAACAAATGGCAATGGAATACCAGTCAATGGTAACAATCCGATATTCATACCAATGTTTTCGAAAACATGGAATAAAATCATCATAATTACACCGGTTGCAATATACGCATAAAACTCATTTTTTGTATCAAATGTAACTTGGATAATCTTGTAAATTAACAAGAAATACAATCCTATCAGTAAAGCACCACCGATAAATCCAAAATTTTCACCAATAACGGAGAAAATCATATCTGATTCTCGGACTGGTACTTTAACATTCGAAACATCAAATCCTTTACCAAATAGCTGACCTGATCCAATTGCTTTCATACTTTGCCACAATTGATATCCAGAATTACTAGTATCAGCTGCTGGATGTAACCAGTTATCAACACGAGCAAACTGATAGCTTTCAAAACCTACCTTAGAAAGTAATGCCCGTCCCCAGTTACTAACAACCAACATTAAAGTCGTACTAACAAGAATAACTAATCCAACAAATGAAGGAATTAGGATTCTCCAACTAACGCCAGAAACAACTACCAGTCCACAGAAAATGGCAATGAACACTAACATAGTACCAAAATCATGCTGTAGTAGTAACAAGATTGGGATTGGTAATGTCCATAGAATCATAATTCCAATTAGACGCCAATCTGTTCTGACTGTTCGTTCTTTAATTTTTTCATTATATACGGTTATGACCCGAGCCATCATTAAAATGTACGCCGGCTTCATAACCTCCGAAGGCTGGAACGTAAACGACCCAAACGCAAACCAACTCTTAGCTCCAGTATTAGCTGCATAAGTTCTACTGTACAAAAACAGAACAGCTATTAGAAGAAAGATTCCTAAACCATAGGCGACAGGTGCCAACTTCCAAAGTTGCTTGGAATCAAATTGCATGATAACTACTACTATCGCAATTCCTAAAGCGTACCAAATCACTTGTGACAAAACCTGACGCAAAACACTTGTACCACTTGTATCATGAGTGGCAGCGACATAAATGGAGCCTAAACCAATAATGGCTAGCATCAAGACCGGAAAAATAATCCCGTAATCAATTTTGGAATTTTCATCCTTACGAGCCAGTCGTGATTCTTTATTATTCATCCAAAGCCTCCCTAATTAAAGCTGATGGAGGTTATATTCAGAAATAATCCACTCAACACCTTCATCGAGTGATTTAACACGCATCTCACTACTATTGATCTTTGCTAAATATTCTTTTTCATCTTCGGAACTGACAGTTCCAATCACACGATTATTAATTAATACTTCTTGAACTGGCTTTCCACTACGTTCAGAATCGTTGATTTCAATCTGAAAGCTTTTTGCTTTTTTCGACATTACTTTCTCTCCTATTACTGAATAATGATGGTTGAGGATTTCTCTTAACCGAAAAGTGTTCAGGAACTGGATCGTATCCACCTTTAACAAATGGATTACATCTTAGAATCCTAGCACCACCCATAACACTGCCCTTAATTGCACCAAACCGCTCAATTGCTGTGAAGGTATAGTTCGAGCAAGTCGGATAATAACGACAGCTAGGCGGAAATAGAGGCGATATAAAACGTTGATATCCTCTAATAATTGCTAAAAAAACTCTTTTCATATTCATACCCACTTAAAATTAAACACCGTCTAAAATTATAGCACATGCAGATTAACAAATTTGTAATTGTTTTATTTAACAAGAAAAATTAAGTTTCTGATTGTTGTAATTAAATCGAGGAAAAATGTACTAGAGGTGTAACCAATCACAACTGATAAGAGCACGATTAAGAGTTTACCCTGCGCTGGATAATTGCCCATGAATTTATAAAATGGAACAGCTTGTAACGCCCAAAAAGAAATTCCAATGAAAAATAAATAGCACACCAAAGTTAATAATGATTGAATTCCTAACACAATAACATCTCCATTTCTCTTCTTGTTATTGTAACAAAACATGCTAAGAATGTTGGTTATTTGATTAAAACTTTA
>NZ_JQCQ01000001.1:0-1552 GCF_001437605.1 Pediococcus argentinicus | reverse complement strand
TACGTAGGTAACCATGAGGACGACCATCAAAACCATCGCGGTTCCAATGGCGTGTTGGTGATGCATTTCTTGGTAACTTACTTAGACCTTCATAGTCATGGTTCTTTTTTAGTTCTGCTCGTATTTCAGCGTATCTTTCAATTGTTCGATCTATTTTATTTGCTTTAGCTATTTTTGATTTCTTTGCCAATTACTTTGCCTTCCTTTTCAAATCTCCAAGAACTCGCTTGGCCCGTTTACTTGTCTTTTTGTTCTTACTACGTAGTCGTCTTAATGCACTTGCATAATCAGTTTTTTCTGCCATCAGAATTCCCTCTCTTCTCTAAATAGTAATGATTATCATTTAAAGATACATGATTACTTATTTTTTGTAAAGTATTTTAGTTTATTTCATATTTAATAGTGAAAAAGTCTATAGCTTTCAGTTACATAAATAATCAAAAATTAAAATATGCCAGTTATCAGCAATGGAAACGTTACCGGTGAATTATTTTTAATTTAGGTCCCCAGAGACGGCCTTTTTCGTGTATAGTAGTTAACTGTAGTTTTAAATATACCAATCTATTACTTTTAGTTATAAGGAGACCTGAATGAACCTGTATCTAGATTTTCTCGATCACCAAAAGCAACTGATTTCTTCTCGAACCATTTCCAGTCATCAAGATATTATATGTGATATTCCTCTGATTGAGGATACGCAAATTTGTGCCAAAACAACTCTGTATCTTCACGATATTTCCACTTGGAAGACACCTGGTAAAACACTTGTTTTCGATAAAGTGCGCGGATTACATCAAACCACCTTATCAACCCGCTCATTGATCAATCATTTCATTAAAACTACCGATGTTAGTTTCGTATTGATGAAAGCTTTTTGCGACCACTTAAATGTTAACCACGCCATTCCATTTGTTATGGGAAATTTACGCTTAGTACCCTTGTCTGGAACTAGTAAACGTCCTGCACATTGGATTATGGCGCACCAACTCCATGACTTGCACACCGATAATCAACGTCCTGAATATTCCGTTGCCACCTTTGAAGGACGGCAACGAATTCATATCCCTGTACCCGAAAAGACTATCACCACCCGTTTAGTTAAAGCACGTAAAATCTTAGATTTTCAGCTGTCAGTATTGAATGATTTTTGTAATGCTTTCAATCTGACTAAATTACTGCCAGAAGATAAATACTTAAGTCCCATCGATCACCGAATCACTTGTACAGAGCAACGTGATAAGCCTTGCCGTGAGACTCTTATTGATTTACTCGCACACTTGCATTGCAATACTAATTCACTATTATTTGGTGAATCCGGTTTTACTGTCAAAGAGACGATTAAGATGTTGAATGAACGATTGGATGAAGATGGAAAAGTCTAAAAATAAACTTACTAAGCTATAGGAGTAAATAACTCGACGGAGTTGTTTACTCCTCTTTTTGTTTTAAAGTGGATGTGAAGTAAAGGCCGCGTGGCTTTTGGGCAATTTAATGCCGTAAAATAAAATGGCCGTTTCACAGATTCATCCAACAGATTGATCTTAGTAAGTTA